>CAZAHJ010000143.1:0-1595 GCA_964485115.1 uncultured Flavobacterium sp. | reverse complement strand
CATTGTTTCGAAAACCTGAGCAACTGAAGAAAATGATGATGATGAAAAGCAACTTTTTCATATTCGTACTTAAAATAACTTTTTACAATTAATTCATTTTTTATCTACCCCTTTGGAAGTGGATATAAAAACCCTGTTGTTGAGCTTGGCGCTTGATGCAGCCCACACCATGGATAGGATAACTTTAGGCAGTTTTCCAATTGCCTTGAGTGTGCTAGCATTAAAATAGGAAATTGGAATAGAAAAGAACAAAGACAAAAAGTAAACCAGTGTTAAAGATAGCCACCACATCCAATCTGGAGAAATTTTTAGATGAAATACATCCAACAGAAAAGTCAATAAAGTAACAAAGGGTAACAGTATGATATAAAAAGATCTGGGTAATAGCAAATTTTGAAATAACCTGTACCAGAAAACCCCTTTTGAACGCACCGCTTTAAATTCACTCCTAAAAAAGCTTTTGATGATTTGTATTTGTGATTCAATCCATCTTTTGCGCTGTGTTTTGAAAACCTGTAAATCCGAAACTTTTTCATCCAATACCAATGCGTCAGGCAAGTACTCCACAGCAACCCCTCTTTTCAGAAGCTGTAATGTCATTTCCTTGTCTTCACCGGGACTTTCTTGAACATATTTATTTTGTAAAATATCTTTCATTAGCGTAAAATCAAATGCCATTCCAGAACCAATTAGTTCCGCAGACAATCCAAATGCACGTTGGCCAGCAAAAAATATATTGATTCTGATTTCCTCACTAATGGCATCTAAAATAGCCAATGCATTATTTTTATTCTTTGCGATGCGATGGCATTGCACTACTTTCCAGCCAGCAAAAAATGCATCATTTACTTTGCGTAAACAACCGGGCTGCATTATATTATCAGCATCTAATACCATCACTATATCAAACATGACAGCGTTTGTCATTTCAAAAAACGAATTAAGCGATTTTGCTTTGGTACTTTGCTGATGAACAACTTGATGGACAGTTACCACTAATTCATGAAGTGCTGTTAAGGTTTCACAACTTAATTGATCAGCCATTACAAAAATAGAATATCCCTCACTTGGATAATCATGATCCAATGCATGTTTTACGGTATCAAGAATTATCCGGTCCTCTTTGTAAGCCGGAATGACCAACGCAATTCTTTTTACCTCTTTTGATAGCGGATATGATACATGGGAAGATATTTTTCCTGCCAATGCAAATACAAAGAAATAAACTACTCCAACAAAAAAATATACAAATATCAAAATAATAAATATGTTCATGGAGTCAGATTAGAATAGGCAGGATTGTATTGAAAATATAAAAAAAAGATATATACTGCAAAGAATTATTAACTGGTTTTAAGATTAAGTTTTTTTTATGTCAAAGCCAATAAAAATTATGTTCTGGATTGGACTTAGTGCCATCCTTGGACTACTTTTATACCAGTGTCTGGAATGGATTCATGTGCAACGGGGTATTTCATATGGCGACCTAACAAGGGACCCCAATGCAATTCACAAAAGTCCTAAATACATTGGATTACTATCTCAAACAGGAATGATTTTTTGGTTTGGTACTGCTGGCATACTCTTGTTTGGAG
>CAZAHJ010000142.1:0-1599 GCA_964485115.1 uncultured Flavobacterium sp. | reverse complement strand
AAAAACCGATAGAAATGCTGAACCCAAAATAATAGTGCCGTATATTGCACTATTAAATGTAATTAAATAGGTAAAAGCCAATATGTGTATTACATAGTGCCATTTACTGCTCTTTTAATTGAATTTTAAAAAAAATATTACTACATTTGCATGAAATAATGCTTTTTAATGCACTTAACAGAATTAATAAAAACCATTAAACACCGTAGGGAAGCATTACAGGTAACACAGGAGGGGTTGGCTGAACTATCAGGTGTTGGACTGAGAACTTTAAAACAGTTTGAAAGCGGAAAAGGAAATCCTACCCTATCAACATTACATAAGATATCGGATGTTTTGGGCATGGAAATTTGCCTTAAAATTAAAAATGTGACGCACATTAAATGAGAAAAGCCAAAGTCTTATTCAAAAATGAGGAAGCGGGTATCTTGACCCAACACGATGATGGTTCTTTTTCATTTCGTTATCACAAAGACTGGGTAGCCAATAACGATAGGCAAAGCATCAGTCTAACTTTACCTAAAAACGAAAAAGAATTTCATTCTAAATTCCTGTTTCCATTTTTTTACAGCCTGCTTCCTGAAGGTTCTAATAAGCAAGTGGCATGCAAATTTAATAGAATCGATAAAGAAGACTATTTCGGATTGCTCATGACTACTGCAAAAAATGACAGCATAGGTGCTGTTAGAATTATTAAGCTAGAAAACTAATGAGCTTACCAGAAATCAAATATTGTCCAGGCACATTATCTGAGGGTTTTAATACATATAGCAGAACAGCTTTAAATAGAGTTTTTCAGGGCAAGAAGGTACACCATGTTTTGCCTTACGATTCTCCAGCATCTAACCCAGATACGGATCAGCTGTTTGAAGAAAACCGCAGTCGCATGTCGATATCGGGCGTACAAGAAAAATTTTCTGTTTTGCTTGACAAAAACAAGTTAAGGCTCATTAAAGAAAATGAGCAAGGGACTTATATTCTGAAACCAATTCCAGGTACCGGTAAAAAGCCAGACCAAATGCCTGCCAATGAGCATTTAACCATGCAAATTGCCCGTCAGGTCTATGGAATAGAGACTGCAGAAAATGCATTGATTTTTTTTAAAGATGGCACACCTGCCTACATCACAAAAAGATTTGATGTAAAAGAGGATGGTTCAAAACTAGCTCAAGATGACTTTGCTTCCTTAGCAAAAAGAACCCCACAAACACATGGAGAACATTACAAGTATCTCGGGAATTATTTAGACCTATTTGATTTAATGCGGAACTATTTAACAACTTACAAGATAGAAGCGCCAAAATTGTTAAGAGTACTTATTTTTAATTATCTTTTTTCAAATGGGGACGCACATTTTAAAAATTTTTCTATACTAGAAACACCCTTTGGAGATTATCGACTGAGTCCGGCTTATGATTTACTAAATAGCCGTATCCACATTGAAGATAAAGACTTTGCATTAGATGATGGTCTATTGCCTAGAAATCTAGCCCATGGCAAAATCGGTTTACAATTTGCTCAACTGGCAGAGAAAGCAGAAATCAGTGAAAAAACTTTTCAGGAAATTATGGCATTGATGATTTCCCAATCAGATTTAGT
>CAZAHJ010000141.1:0-1628 GCA_964485115.1 uncultured Flavobacterium sp. | reverse complement strand
TTTTCGTGAAAAAGTAAAGGTACAATGCAAAACAAATTTATCCAATTATCTGTAGGCATTGTGTAAATTTGTGGTAAAAATAACCTTTTCTGCGAAATGCTTCACACAAAAAATACCCTAACTTGGAATTTACAAGGCAACTTGCTTAGCTTTCAAAAGCCACTAGTAATGGGTATTGTTAATGTAACTCCCGATTCGTTTTACGACGGAAACCCCAATCAAGCAATAGATCAAGTGCTTTTAAAGGTAAACCAAATGATGCAGGAAGGGGCTATTTTTATTGATGTGGGAGCCTATTCGAGCAGACCCGATGCTTCTTTTGTTTCGGAAGAAGAAGAAATTCATCGATTATTAATGTATTTGCCAATATTGATTCAAAGCTTTCCGAAGGCTTATTTTTCCATAGATACTTTTCGGGCCAAAGTAGCAGAAATAGCGTTGAACCACGGGGCACATATCATCAACGATATTAGTGCAGGAGGTTTAGACGATCAAATGATGGCTGTGGTAGGCAAGTACCAAGTGCCTTATATTATGATGCACATGCGAGGAACCCCGCAAACCATGCAACAGTTGACTCAATACGAGCAAGTGACCAAAGAAGTGTTGGCCTATTTTTCTGATAAAATAAACCAAGCTTTGCAACACCAAATTCACGATTTTGCTATTGACCCGGGATTTGGATTTGCCAAAACCTTGGAACAAAATTTTACGCTATTCCAACAGTTGGACTTGTTTCAAACCTTTGCCGCACCCTTATTGGTAGGAATTTCAAGAAAATCGATGATATACAAAACCTTGCATACCACACCGCAAGAAGCTTTAAACGGAACTACCGCTTTGCATATGGCTGCTTTGCAAAAAGGAGCCAATATTTTGCGAGTACACGATGTAAAACCAGCCATGGAAACCATTACCCTATACCAAAAAATGACCAACTCATGAACAAATTTTTTAAGTTATTAATTGTCCTATTTTTATTCATTTCGTGCAACCAACATCCTGTTGCCTTGGTGCAATCGGATTACACTGAAGTGGCTGAAATGAAAGATCATTCTCCCATTTACTTTTTATTGGAGATAACTGATAAGGACACCATTTTAGAGGTTAATAGAAAGAATTCGATTGGCACCACCAATTGGATTTTTCATGTAGATAAAAACACCCCTTTAAAATTGGCAATTCCTAAAATTCATGAATTGCAATTAAAAAAAGCCAATGGCATGCACACTAATGACCAAGCGGAGAATTTTTATTCGTACATGGATAGTATTTCCAAAACCTTGGCTTTTAAAAACTTTCAAAAAGTGGTGTATTCTTTTAATGCGTTTCACTCCAAGCCATACATCAAAGAAAACTTAGAGTACCACCAACATTACTACAATATTTCGGTGGATGTGCGAAAAGGCAACCGAATTTATGTAGATGGTTTTGAAGTTGCTGCCAAAGATTTGAACAGCCACTTATCAGAGTTTATCGATTTTGCTGCACCCAACCAAAGAGTATTGTTGTATTTGAATGTAGATCAGGATTTGACCTTTGATGCTTATTTAACTACGTTTTTGAGTTTACAAAAAGTAGCCAAAGGACTGGTAGAGTTGTCAAACACCCATTTTATTTACGACAGA
>CAZAHJ010000140.1:0-1669 GCA_964485115.1 uncultured Flavobacterium sp. | reverse complement strand
CGTAAACAGCAAAATTTAAGTTTGGCAACCCTTTCAAATGAGCTAGACAAAGAAAGTGATGATGATTTTTTTGCGCATATTGCTGCCAAAGATTTGCTAAATGCCTTGTTAAAATTACCAATTGGTTATAGAACCGTTTTTAATTTATTTGTGATTGAGGGATATACGCATCAAGAAATTGCGTCTGAGTTAAACATAAGCGAAAGCACCAGTAAATCTCAATTGTTTAAAGCCAAACAACGTTTACAAGTTTTATTATCTCAATCTCAATACGGCTATGGAAAGGCAAAATAATTTATTAAAAGAAAAGTTTGAATCTATTGATAATTTGCCTCTAGATTTTACGCCCAATTTGGATAGCAAATGGGAGCTTGTTGCGGCTGCTTTGCCTGCCACAAATTCAAGTAAAAAACCTTTATTCATTTTGTATTTTAGTGGGGTTGCAGCATTGTTTTTAGCCGTAATAACTTTCTTTTGGTTTGAACCGAAACAAGATTTACCCCTAGCAGCACCTACCCCAAAAATTATTGAAAAACCTACAGCGTTTGTTGCTGAACCTAAAAAAGAAATAGCTACTATAAAGCCAGTTAACAAAAGAAAAATTAGTATTAAAAAGAGGGAAGAGGCGCCTGTTTTGGTTCAGACCAAAGGAAGTATTTTGCCAGCATTGCCAGCTGTTTTAGTAGCCGAAAAAGTACCGGAGAAAATAAAATCTCGCTACGTAGAAATAGATTTTACAGATGAGGTGTATGCGGCCAAATTTCCAAAGGCCAATACAAGCGAAAAGTTAGTGCAATTTAGGTTTTTTATGCCCGAAACAAGTGGGTTTTCAAGCACTACAAATGGGGGTTCTCCCTTGCAGTTAAAAGCAAATTTTTAAATAAAAACATATATGAAAAGTAAAGTCATTTTTGCCATGGCTCTGGCACTGTTTTTCCTGAACCAAACCGTTTTTTCACAAGCTAAATGGTATGTAGATGCTGAGTTTCAGGACGAAATTTATTCGGATACCCTGCATATTGAACTTAGTGGAAAAGATAAGGTTTTATTGATTGGTAAAGAGTTTAAAGAGCTTGGATTTTTTGCCGAGGAAGCTGAGGCGCTCAAAACAACTTTTATTGCCGATTTAAAAGCAGCCTATGCCAGTGGTAAATTATCTGGCGAGGAACAAGAGGTGTATTATTTTTATAAGAATGCCTCGCAGCGCCGGATAAAAGCCGAAGCGGCAGAATACAGTGAGGAACGGGTAGATTTGGCGCAAGAGATGTTGCGTCTCGATTTAAATCTGCCCAAATACAAATTTGTGATTTTAGATTTAGCGCATCAAATGGAGTGGCAAGTATATGTTGAGAATCCGAGTGAGTTGGCTGCTAAACTCGAGGCTGTTAATATAAAGCAAGCCATTGCAGTAGGTGTGGCCAATAAAAAGTTTAGGCGCCAAAGCACACAACTCTGGGTAAAAACGGATAGCAGTGCATATAGCATTTCGCATTACCAACACAAACGTCAGTTATCGTTTTCTTTTGGACCAGCAATAGGATTGTCTGTAATTGGCAGTAAAATGGCGCCTAATTTGGGAGTATGGGCAATGTTCCAAAGCCATGGAAAATATGGTACTCCACCTTATCAAATTGGGTTTGGATTAACGGAATATATTTTTACCGATTTT
>CAZAHJ010000139.1:766-1686 GCA_964485115.1 uncultured Flavobacterium sp. | reverse complement strand
AAAAAGTATTAGAATTTGCGCCATACTTTGGTAAAACACACACACCCCAAGATGAATTTGGTAAGAAGTTGTTTGACGATTGGGATAAAGATGAGTGGAATCGCTTCTTTAATTTGTTCTTTTTATCCCTTCAAGACTACCTTGAAAATGGTGTGATGGATATGCCACAAAGTGATAAGATGGGGCATAAGATGATTAAAAACCAGTTCGGGGAAGAGTTCTTAAATTGGCTACTTGAAGCGGTAAAAAATACCGAGTGGGTTAACCTTGAGGCACTACATTTAGAGTTCTTAAATATGTATGGAATGGACAAAAAAGACTACTCAAGAAACAAGTTTACACGGGCAATAAAATGTAGCACAAAAATCCTAAATGTGGCACAAAAAGAGCAAAGAGGAGCAATTGAGAGGAATAAAATAGCAATAAAATTTAATATGTCGGATGAACTTAATAAAAAAATTGAAGAAGTGGTTGAATTTTAGCCGATTTTGTGCCACTTGTGCTACATTGTGCCACATCGTTTTTGGAAATGTGGCACACACTATACCTTGTAAATCAATAGGTTAAGTGTCTTGTGCCACTTGTGCTACATTTTTTCCATATATTAAGAGTCAAAGTAAAAAAATAAAAAAAATATATATAGTATAGAAATAGGAAAATATGAAGAATATGAATTTAACAACTTTGGTAGACATTATTGCGACTGTTAGCGGAGTAGAAAAAAAGAACATCTTAGGGAAGGAAAGGTATAGGAAGTTTGTAATCCCAAGATACATTTTTAGCTACATAGCAAAAAGGAGATATGGTTATACATTTGAGGAAATTGGTGAGGCTCTGGGTACTCATCATAGCACAGTGATATACTCGGTGAATAAGGTCAAGGATTTGATTGATATACAAGACGAGTATCTTGTTCCTCT
>CAZAHJ010000139.1:0-756 GCA_964485115.1 uncultured Flavobacterium sp. | reverse complement strand
TAGATGCAATCAATAAGATTAGCCAAGATCCAGTTAAGGTGATTGTGGAGTTTGATAATAGCGAAGATGTAAACTTAGCAATTATTGATCTCGTACAACGATATGGTGTGAAAGCATATAAAATGCACAACCATTGTTGATTAGTAGAGTAGTTATTGCTTTTGTTTGGTATTTTTACATTAGTGCAAAGAAAAGGTTTCTACATAAAGAAAAACAATAACGATGGCTCTCTAACGCTCAATGTGTTTGTGAGCGATTTTAAGGCTTTTTTAGAGGCTCAAGAATTGGTTGATGGTTGGGTAAGGCTAAGGATATTTGAGAGGCATAAAGAGGACGAGAAGGGGCATACACACAATATGGAGGTAGTGCCTAAGAAAGCTAAAACAATTGATTTGTAGTGCAAAACCGCATACGATTTATTCAAATAGAATTCAAATGACTGACGAACAACTACAAAGGAAGATAAACGAACGCAAGAGTAAGAGGGGTGGCGCAAGACCAGGTGCTGGGAGACCAAAGCGAATGGATGAACAAGCGATCATTGAGAAGCTTACCCCAATGTCAACGACTGCATTTGAGAAGTTGAATGAGAAGATAATGGAAGGTGATATGAAAGCAATCCAGTTATTTATGCAGTACTTCATTGGTTTACCAACACAAAAGATTGAGAGCAAGATAGAAGGTCAACTTAACCAAGTAAGTGTTGAGGTTGTCAAGCCACAAGCCAAACTTGAGAAGGTTGCATAGGGTAGGGGA
>CAZAHJ010000138.1:0-1695 GCA_964485115.1 uncultured Flavobacterium sp. | reverse complement strand
TACAAAAATAGCTATAACACAAAATGCACTAAGAATACACAAAGTTACACAGAGAAAACTCTATATTAAATCACATAATTTCATATATATCAAACACTTAAATATCTTTATTATGTCGAATTCACTTTAATTAACAAGCCTCAAGCTGATATTACTCCTGAGCCTAATAGCTCATTTTTGTGGTACCAAGCAGCAAATTGTCCGGGTGTAATTGCTGAGGGGGCTTGTTCAAAAACCACATACAAGCCTGATGCATATTGGCATAAAGTAGCAGGTTGTAATGGTTGACGATAACGAATTCGAACCATTACTTGCATTTGCTTTCCTTCCTTTAATGCCAAATCGGTTCTAATCCAATGAATTTCGTTTGGCTGAATTCGTAATGCCTTACGAAACAAGCCAGGATGATTGGCTCCTTGACCTGTATAAATCACATTTTCAAGGGTATCTGTTGCCAACACAAACAAACCTTCTTTGGTGCCACCAATGTTCAATCCTTTTCGTTGTCCGATGGTAAAATAATGGGCTCCTTGGTGTTTACCCACCATTTTCCCCATGCTTGGTTGGTATTTTATTGGGGAAGATAGTACTTGCAATTCCTCTTCAGTAACCCCATTAGGTAAAAATTGTTGGAATACTTCGTGTTGTGCGGAAACTTCGTAAACTTCTCCTTCTTTAGGTTGCAATTGTTGTTGTAAAAACTCAGGTAATCGGACTTTACCGATAAAGCATAAGCCTTGTGAATCTTTTTTCTCTGCTGTTACCAAATTTTGAGCTTGGGCAATGGCTCGAACTTCTGGTTTGGTTAGTGCTCCTATTGGAAACAAAGCTTTGCTCAATTGTTCTTGCGATAGCTGACACAAAAAATAAGATTGGTCTTTATTGTAATCCTTCCCTGCAATTAATTGATGGGTGGTTTTTCCATCTTTTTCAAAACTTGCTTTTTGGCAATAGTGCCCGGTAGCTACAAAATCTGCACCTAAACTTAAAGCAATGTCTAAAAACACATCAAATTTAATTTCTCGATTACACAACACATCCGGGTTCGGAGTTCGTCCTTGTTCATATTCTCGAAACATATAATCCACAATACGTTCTTTGTATTGTTTGCTTAAATCGACTGTTTGAAAAGGAATCCCCAATTTTTCTGCAACTAAAAGAGCATCGTTGCTATCCTCTAACCACGGACATTCGTTGGAAATAGTCACGGAGTCGTCGTGCCAGTTTTTCATAAACAAACCTATGACTTCGTGACCTTGTTGTTGCAACAAATAGGCAGCCACACTAGAGTCGACTCCTCCTGATAATCCTACAATTACTTTGGCCATTAAGGTTGTTTTTTGGTTGGTTTTTGTTTTAATTTTCTTATTTCTGCGGTTGGGTGTGCCAAACTATCCCCTGCTTTGCGTAACTTTCGTTGGGCTTCTTTGTATTCCGTTCTTACTAATTTACCCTTTTCATAATACTTCCATTCACCAATTGGCAAATCGTTTCGATACATTCCTTCTGATTCCAAATTTCCTTGGTGGTCACGATACATTGCTTTGCCAGTTAATTTTCCTAATTTGAAAGTGAGTTCTTCCAACACTTTTCCGTTAGGTGCAATTTTTTTATAAACTCCATCACGCAATCCGTTTAAATAAGTACTTTCTTCTAACAAATCCCCATCCATATAAAATACCTGCTTTTTGCCAT
>CAZAHJ010000137.1:0-1744 GCA_964485115.1 uncultured Flavobacterium sp. | reverse complement strand
ACCAATTCCATAAGGCGGGTCAACAATAGCCAAATCAAAATACTTATCTGGATATTGTGCCATCCCTTCCATACAGTCCATATTAAATGCTAATGATTCCATAATTAATAAGTTTTACCACACATAGTATCTACATCATCAACGCTTCTCACTACTCGTGCGTAGAAGCCATTGCGTTTAAGTTTCTCAAGCATATACTCTTGCAATTCACTCACAACCCCACTTTCGGTTTTTACTTCAAGAAACACCGCAATCCCTCTCCTCAAGCATAATAAGTCTGGAATGCCATTGGTTGATGTTTTCATTAGCTTAGTCACAAACCACCCGTGTTGCTCCAAGCGTTGCTTAATTTTACTTTGTAGTTTTTGTTCGCTCATATATTAAATATTTAGTCCATTGTTCTGCCATTGCTTTTGCTATTCCAGGAAATGTTTTTGATCTTGTTTTTCCATCACCAATTGCTTTAAAAAACCACATTGGTTGCCTTTTTTTTCTACCAGTCTTTTTATCAATCCATTCAAAGAATTCGCCCGGATTTGTATGAGTTACTTCTTGATTGAATAAATCTGCTTCTTTTTGGTGTACTAACTTAGGTAAATTTTTTAACCATAAGCAAGTGCTTTTTTGGTATGGGTCACCAAAATAGTAAGGATGTATGACTTGATCTGGTTTGCGGTAAATTTTGGACATAATCCCTATTGGGTTTTCAACTGCAATTTTATCAATAGGGGCATTTATAATTTTCATAAAAAAGTCAATACCTTCTTGTTGCCTTCCATCTTTACGTTTTTGTTCAAACCAAGCTGCTCCACTTACTGCCAAATGTGTGCAAGGTGGGAAAGCTATCATCATATCCCATCCTTTGTCCAATTCAGCTATTACATCACCTTTTATATGCCATTCCGGTTTATCACCACTACAATCTTGGATGTCACAAGAATAAGCTTCAACACCTAATCTCCTGAACTCTTTTGTTACAGCTTGAGATTCCTCACAAGCTAATAAAACCCTCATCTTATAGTTATTTCCTTAGTTATAAAATCAATCAATACATCCATAATTATCATTTGCCCACCATTCATCTCAACTTCATTAATCACTTTGTAATTACGGAAAACTCCAGGCTCAATCTTGCCATATATGTGAAAGTCACTAACCTCACAATCAAACTTTGCCATTAAGTTGTCTTTGCAAATGTCCGAGATATCCTCAAGCATTATATCCCAATAACAATGTAGGTGTATTTCGTTAATTATTGGGTTTACTCGCATTATCCCGAATGATCTATCCTCAATATCAACCTCCCAATTAATAACGCTCTTTGGTGATGTAGATTTTCCAAAGTCAATGTAAGTGTCTTTTGTTACCCCAAGGTAATACCATAGGTTGCGATAGTCAATGTCAAATAGTGTGGTTTGGTAAGTCATAATAGTGTTGTTTAAAATATGAAAGTGTAAAGTTTTGTTTGTTTGAGACGGCTTTATGTATTTTATCCTCTATCCCACCTACGCTAAAAATATAATATATCTTACTCTCTTTTTCCCTATCCTTTGTTTGTAGCCTTGCCCTGGTCTGCCAATAACTCACTGCACTAAAATCAATATTTAAGAAAATAAGCGCATCGGCACTGCTTAGGTTAATTCCCTCCCTCCCAGCTACAATTTGGGAGACAAAAATAAGGTCTTCGCTCTCATTAAATGCTTTTGGGTCAAAAGTTATTTTATTTGTGAATACCCAGTTAAGC
>CAZAHJ010000136.1:0-1874 GCA_964485115.1 uncultured Flavobacterium sp. | reverse complement strand
AATACAACTCCCCCTCCACCAGTACAAAATGCCCCACCTGAAAAAGAAATAGAAAAAAATGATAAAGATGAGGAAGCATCCACGATAAATGGAAAAAAATCTCCCGAAAAATCAACCCCTAAAAAGAAAGACAAAACTGTTGATAATAACAAGAATACGATAGATAATCCAGATAAAAAATCGCAAGCAGATAAAACTCCAAATAAACAGCCAAAAGCAGAATTTAAGGGAATGAAAGGAAATGGCGGTAATAATGAAGATAGCTATCAACCATCGACAGGACAAGGCATTGCAGGTGGAAAGGGAGATCAAGGTAAATTAAATGGCAACCCAAACTCCGATAGTTATACTGGCAATGGTGGAAATGGCTCTGGTAATGGCGTTGAGATAACCAGAGGTTTGAAAGGAAGAAAAATAACCAAATTTCCCTCTTTTGAAGATGATTTCACAGAAAATGCTAAAGTGGCTGTAGACATTACAGTTGACAACAATGGTAATGTCACAAGCGCTACTATTCAGCCAAAAGGTACTACTACAGGCAATACAAATACCAAAAACATTGCACTCAAAAAAGCACGCCAACTCAAGTTAACACCGGATGAAGATGGCATCATTGATCAAATGGGTACTATCGTTTTTAGTTTCAGGATCAGGCAATAATCCTTACCGATTAACCAAACTAACCTATTATTTTGTATGATATTTTAAGCTTCTAAAATGGGATTAAAATTAATTGCCCTTTGTAGTTTGTTTACACAACTTTTGTTCACTGGAATCGCACAAGTAAAACCAGTGAAGAAAGTACCTATCGTAAAAAGGGATTCAAGTATAACCAAAAACCCTACTATAGAAGTAGAAAATACTTCTCCAAATAGCTTGAGTTTCAGCTTTATTTCTGATTCGGCAAGATATAATTCATTAAAAAAAGAGTATGAGAGAATTAAAAAACAATTAGAAAATGAATTGTACACCCTGAGGCAAAATTCCAAAAAGGATAATTTTGAGACTACATTGGAATTTCAAACTAGAATTAAAAATGCTGAGTTAGAAATAATTTATAAAAATGAAAACGGCTTAAGCCAAATTGAAAACGAATTAAATCTTATTGAAAGTAAAATTTATAGATACAACATCGTTAATAAGGCAAAAATTACGCTAAAAGCAGAAGATTATAATGCTGATAATGGATTATGGAAAGGAGAAATCCAACTCGACAGTACAACAAAAAATCTTGTTTTGTTTTTACCCACAAAAGCAGCAAAAGTGCTATGGAGTAACAAAGATTCTATAAGAATTTACAGCTCCACAAGAATTGAAAAAAAACTCATTGACTCATTTTTAATTCTTCACAATCAAGTAAAAACTGATGCCATTTTATTGTATTTCGATAAATTCCTTAATGTTTTTACTGGAAAGCCTATGGAAGAAGCCAAACCTATAGAAACAACTTCTGTCCCCAAACCAAAACCCCTTTTTAAAGCACAAGGTGGAGATACTAATGGAACAAGTGGAAATAGCGGGGGCGCTGACCAGGCTTCCAATGGACAAGGCACAGCAAGTGGAAATGCTTCTGGCAATGGCGTTTCAATAACCAGAGGTTTGAGAGGAAGAAAAATAACCAAATTCCCCTCTTTTGAGTATGATTTCACAGAAAATGCAAAAGTGGCTGTAGACATTACAGTTGACAAGAAAGGTAATGTCACAAGCGCTACCATTCAGCCAAAAGGCACTACTACAGGCAATTCAAATACCAAAAATATTGCACTCAAAATGGCTCGTCAAATCAAATTTATAGAAGACGAATATGGAACTTATGAAGAAATGGGTACTATCGTTTTTAGTTTCAGGATCAGGCAATAAAAAATCAAAAAAAA
>CAZAHJ010000135.1:0-1930 GCA_964485115.1 uncultured Flavobacterium sp. | reverse complement strand
GGCTTCCATTTGCTGAGGTCTTTGCCATTGAACATGGATTCCCATTGCTCTTCACTTGGTTGCTGTGCAAAACCCGCGAAAGTAAAAAAACATAAAACGGCGAGAATAAAGCTGTAGCGCATATTAATAATTTAAAAGGGATGATGAACTATTGAATTTATCAAGAAAATTTAAGATAACTTCAATTTAAATTAAAAAGAATCCCCGTTCTAAAAATGAAACACTTAATTCAGTCGCTCTTATTAATTTTTATAGTAGCTACTTCATTTGCCCAAAAGTCAACCCCAAAGGATTCAACCTTAAAAAATACCATCAGGGTTGATGTATCCAGTCTCTATTTTTTTGGAAAAAATGCGATAATAGTAGGATATGAAAGACAATTAAAAAACAACAAGAGTATCAGCTTAAATGTAGGGACATTGGCATTCCCAAGAATTAAAGCACTAGAAGGCAGCTCTACTGATAGCAGCGTATTCCTTTTAAAAAATAATGGCGATAAGGGTTTTCACATTTCAGCGGATATGCGGTTTTATTTAGTCAAAGAGAATAAGTTCAAAACACCACACGGACTTTATGTTGGACCATTTGTGTCATTTAACCACATGAATAAAACCAATACTTGGAGTTACACCACCAGTGCTTTTACTGGTGACATTACAACAGAATTGGACTTAACCATGCTTACAATTGGAGGTCAGCTAGGGTACCAATTTTTATTTGGCAAGCATTGGGCAATCGATATGGCCATGTGTGGACCAGGATTGGGATTCTATAATTTTAATGTGGGATTGAATACCACACTCCAAAAAGAACAACAATCATTTCTATTCAGAACACTGAGTGATTTTGTGGGACAATACATTCCTGCTTACGCGCGACTTAACAACGAGGGGGAAGTTTATACAACTGGAAGTTCTAAAAGTAGGGGCTTGGGATTTCGTTACGCCATTCATGTAGGATTTAGATTTTAATTAGGGTAGATGAGTGTAAAAAGATTTTCAGTACTATTTATTTTTACATATTTCTGGCATCAACCCTCACATGCACAAACAATCAATTTTGATTCTCTTCAACAAAAACAAATTAGTGTCAAAGAGGAACTGATTTTTATTAAACCCAACCACTATATTATTCAGCCAAGCGGAAATGGAGCTAACACAGGAGTGTTTAATGGAAAACAAAAATTAATCTTGATTGATGGCCAGTGGAGTGTACTGATCCCTAAGATAAAACAACAGTTAAAAAAAATAACACCAAGAAAACCATCATTAATAATCAATACCAATTTTCATTACGAGCACACCAACGGAAATTTGGGCTTTGGCTCAGAATTGATACCAATAATCGCCCATGAAAATGCACGTATTCGGATGGAAAAAGACAGACTGCTTTCCGCTCCTGCTTCGTTTGTTCAAAAAGGATATCCAACAAAAGGACTTCCTACAATAACGTTTATCGAAAGAATGCAATTGTACGATGAAAACGAAATCATTGAACTGACGCATGTAAAAAAAGCCCATACCGATGGAGATATCATCATCCAATTTAAAAATGCAAATGTTTTTTATACCGGAGATTTGTTTGTCCGTAATGGATTACCCTACATCGATGAAAATAATGGTGGAGATATCTATGGTGTAATCATCGCAATAAACTACCTCATCAATGTTGCAAACGAAGAATCAAAAATAGTACCGGGACATGGAGCAGTTTGTAGCTTGAAAGAACTTCGGGAATACAGAGACATGCTTACAGCCATCCGAAACAAAACCATTGTACTGGCCCGTGAAAAGAAATCCGAAGAGGAAATTATCTTTATCATGGATAACTTTATAAAAGAAGAAAAAAGAATAGCAAGTAACAGAGACTTCATTTTCCATGTACTGAAGATGGTCCAGAAACATGAAAGATTATAACTAGATAAAATGGC
>CAZAHJ010000134.1:0-2007 GCA_964485115.1 uncultured Flavobacterium sp. | reverse complement strand
GATGATACAGGCTCACTACGGGCATGACACGGTGGAGGATTACAGAGATGAGTTGCGCGGGGAGGATTGAGTGGCGCGAGCTATTGATAAGCGACTCAAGCGGACGACGCCACCAACAATTGAGGAGCAATTGGAATTGGATGAGTTATTAAAAATTGAAGAAACCCAAGAGTTAAATGCTCGCCAGGAAAGAAGCAAAAACAGATGTGTGGTTAATATTGAGTCTTACGAAATCATTCGTACTTCTATGGATTCAAAGATTGAAAAGTTAGCTACTTGTGACCGTTTGGTTCCTTTCTTAGAAAAGAGCTATGAAGAAAACAAAACCAATGAAGAGTGGTTGAACAGAGCTGCTGCGAGATTGTATAAAAAAGGATGTTCAGATAGTTCTTTATTTGAAAAAATCTCCGACCAGTTATATAACCTAAACCCTACTCCTCAAGCAGCCTACAACAAAGGGGTAAACCAATTGAAAAAAGGAAACAAAACCAAAGCTTTGGAATTCTTTAACCAAGCAGCTGATTTGTATAAAGATGTAAACAAAAAAGCAGATGTGTACTATACCATAGCTAACCAAGTTTATGGAAACAGCAACAAATCACAAGCAAGAGTTTACTGTGAAAAAGCGTTACAAGTTAAGCCTTCTTATGATAAATCTTACCTATACATTGCCCAATTATATGCAAATAGCGTTAACGAAGCTGCAGACGATGCGTTTGACAAAAGAGCGGTGTATTGGTTGGCAGCACAAACAGCCAGAAAAGCTGGTACTAGTGCCGGAAATGCAGCAGCTGCAACTTATGATAAGTTGGCTCCATCTAGACAAGAGATATTTGCAGCAGGAAAATCAGGGCAACAAATCTGCTTTAAAGGATGGATTGGTAAATGTGTGACTGTTCCTACTTTATAAATGATTTTCAATAAAAAACATATTTTAAAAATCAGTGTCGTTGTTTTTGCAACGACATTGTTTTTTGGGTGTAAAGACAACCTAAAAAACGTTCAACAATTTACCATTACCGAATTCATGCCTACTGGTGAAGCAGATAGTATTCACCTAAAATACACCGATTCCGGAAGAGTAAAAACCATTTTGGTGAGTCCGAAAATGAAAGAATATAGCAGCGTATTGCATCCGTTTACCGAATTCCCAAAGTATGTGCACATTACTTTAATTGACGAAAATGGCCAATCGAATTACATCGAGGCAGATTATGCTAAAATTTATAAAGAAACCGAAGTAATCGATTTTAGAGGCAATGTAAAATTAACCTCACACCAAGGTCATTTTTTAGAAACTGAGCAACTTTTTTATGATCAAAAAAAAGAATGGTTTTTTACCAAGCAAAAATTCAAATTTACTGCACCTGGTGAAGGAGAAACCTTAGGAATGGGTATTGACTTTAGCAAAGATTTTCAGCGAATCGACTTTAAAAATGTCAATGGCATCATCGAAAAGTTAGAATAACTACTGTTTACTCCTACAATAATTTCTATTTTTACCAAAACATCTGCCATGTCTTATCCAAAATTTAGTTTATACCTGTATCTTATTTCCTTTATTATTTTCACTTACGGAGGCATCGATGCTTTAATTAGCAACGACCGCAACCCTTGGCCATTGTTTTTATTTGCCTCTTTTGCTTTGTTTATGTTTTTCTTTAGAAGAAAGATGTACGAAAAAATGAAGAACAAACAAAAGTAATATGGAACTCTGGGTCATTACATTATCCTTGGTTTTATCCGCTTTTTTTTCAGGGATGGAAATTGCTTTTGTTTCCTCAAACAAAGTGTATTTAGGTATTGAAAAACTCCAAGAAAATTTGGTGTCCAAAATCTTAACTTTCATCACCAAAAAGCCGTCTCAGTTTATTTCTACTATGTTGGTAGGAAACAATATTGCACTAGTTATTTATGGTTTTTACATGGGTGAATTCCTCATACATTGGATGACAAATTTGCCCTACATACTAAACGAATGGGGAATTTTGATTACCCAAACCATAC
>CAZAHJ010000133.1:0-2033 GCA_964485115.1 uncultured Flavobacterium sp. | reverse complement strand
ATGGCAGAGTGGTCGATTGCGGCAGTCTTGAAAACTGTTGACTGTAACAGGTCCGGGGGTTCGAATCCCTCTTTCTCCGCATCAGAAAACCCGAAACGTTAGTTTCGGGTTTTTTAATTTTAGAGCTGTGTTAAAAGCTTGTTTTGTAAAAATCTATAGAATTAAACCAATGTATTTGCAAATGGCATTAAGATTTTTTGTTTGCAAGGCTCTCTCCTTGGAATCAATAGAGTTATATCCATATCTTCTTCTTTTTAGGTGTTAAAAAAAACATTAAAAAAATTTTTTTAGAGTGTCAATTCTAATTCTAAAATTGATAATTAATTTCATTTAAAGTTATAATTTAATTTTTGGCGTTATAAACTTTTAAATTTACTTTAAAGTCCGTGTAACTTTGGTTACAACCTAGTAACTTTACATAGCTTAATTTTGCATTCATCAAAATCAATTAACTATGCATATTGAACAAATTTATACCGGATGTTTGGCTCAAGGAGCTTATTATATAGAAAGCAATGGAGAGGTTGCTATTATTGATCCCTTACGTGAAGTACAACCATACATTGATAAAGCTACTATGCGAAATGCGAAAATCAAATATATTTTTGAGACCCATTTTCATGCCGATTTTGTGAGTGGGCATGTTACATTAGCTGAAAAAACTGGTGCAACTATTGTTTATGGCCCACTTGCAAACCCTTCGTTTGATGCCCATATAGCATCAGATGGAGAAATTTTTAAGATTGGAGACATTACTTTAACGGCTTTACATACTCCAGGTCATACCATGGAGAGCACCGTTTATTTGTTAAAAGATGTCCATGGTAAAGATCACGCAATTTTTAGTGGAGACACCTTGTTTTTAGGTGATGTTGGCAGACCTGATTTGGCACAAAAAGCAGCAAACATGACTCAAGAACAATTGGCAGGTTTGTTGTTTGACAGCTTGCGAAGCAAAATCATGACTTTAGCGGATGATGTAATTGTTTATCCAGCACACGGAGCAGGTTCTGCTTGTGGAAAAAACTTAAGCAAGGAAACAGTTGGAACTTTAGGAGAGCAAAAGCTAACAAATTACGCTTTAAGAGCTGATATGACTCGTGGGGAATTTATTCAGGAAGTTACTGATGGGTTATTGCCTCCACCAGCATATTTTCCGATGAATGTGAAATTAAACAAAGAAGGTTACCAAAATGTGGAGGAAATCATACAGAAGAACAAAGCACTTACTCCTGAAGAATTTGAATTGTTAGCAAATGAAATCGATGCATTGATCTTAGATGTTCGTCACCAAGACGATTTTTCGAAAGGGCACATTCCAGGTTCCATTTTTATTGGGTTAGATGGAGGATTTGCTCCTTGGGTTGGAGCTTTGGTTTTAGATTACAAACAACCAATTTTATTGGTTACTCCCGAAGGAAGAGAACAAGAAGCTATTACTAGATTATCAAGAGTTGGGTATGACCAAACTGTAGGTTATTTACAAGGAAGTTTTGATGCTTGGAGAAAAGCTGGCAAAGAGTTTGATACTTTAGCATCCGTTTCACCAAAGGAGTTAGAGTTAAAATTACAACATCAAAAAGTTCCTGTTTTTGACGTTCGAAAACCAGGTGAATACCAATCGGAACATTTAGAAATTGCAGAGTCTACACCATTAGATTTTTTAAATGACCATTTGGCTTCTTTTCCATCCAACGAAACTTTTTATATCCATTGTGCCGGAGGTTACCGAAGCGTAATTGCCGCTTCTATCTTAAAAGCCAGAGGAATACACAACTTAGTAGATGTTAAAAAAGGATTTAGTGGATTAAAAGAAACCCAAATTCCAAAAACCAATTATGTTTGTCCGAGTACTTTGAAGTGAGTAGTGAATAGTGAGTAGTGAATAGTGAGTTGTTTGTAAGGAACTTTAAACTTTAAA
The DNA here is from genome assembly GCA_964485115.1 of uncultured Flavobacterium sp. Lineage (GTDB taxonomy): Bacteria > Bacteroidota > Bacteroidia > Flavobacteriales > Flavobacteriaceae > Flavobacterium. The sequence goes on along the minus strand of CAZAHJ010000133.1, from coordinate 112 downwards.
CTTTAAACTTGAAACTTGAAACCTGAAACAAAAAAAATTAATTATAATATAAATTAAAACTATGTATCACATTTATTATTCTTACAAATGTTCACAACATCTGGCCAACAAA
>CAZAHJ010000132.1:254-2037 GCA_964485115.1 uncultured Flavobacterium sp. | reverse complement strand
GCAGGAACCATTTACGTGGGCATCTGGATGGAAATCTCCAATTTACTGCGACAACCGAATGATTTTATCTTTTCCGGAAATCAGAAACTTTGTAAAGGAAGAATTGGCAAAAATTGTTATCGAAAAATACGGCAAACCCGACTTGATTGCAGGTGTAGCAACCGGTGCCATCGGAATTGGAATGTTGGTAGCAGATGCTTTAAACTTGCCTTTTATTTATGTAAGACCCGAACCAAAAAAACATGGAAGACAAAACCAAGTAGAGGGATCTGCTGAAAAAGGACAAAAAGTGGTGGTGATTGAAGACTTGATTTCTACCGGAAAAAGCAGTTTACAAGCCGTAGATGCCTTAAGAGAAAGCGGATTACATGTGGTGGGTATGGTAGCTATTTTTAGCTATGGATTTGCAATTGCCAATCAAAACTTTGAAGAAGCTAAAGTTCCATTGGTAACTTTAAGTAACTACGATAGTTTGGTCGTACAAGCCGTTGAAACCAACTACATTGATAAAACTGAATTACAAACTCTACAAGATTGGAGAGTACAACCTGAAACCTGGAAAAAATAAATTTTTATGCAATTAGAAACCTCTAAAATTACCGTTCCAAGCAGCGCTGCTACTTTAAGAGAAAAATTAACCGTAGTAGAAAACTACAAAACGTTAATGCCTGAAAACATTGCAAAATTTGAAGTATTGACACCTGAATTATTTGCTTTTGCCTTGAGTGGTATGCCTGAAATTAAGCTTAAATTAAAGGAAAACTCTGCAAACAAAGTAGTTTTAGGTGCAGCCTCTGATAAAATGCCATTTGAATTAACTGCTTTGTTAAATGAAACTTCAGAAAATAGTACCGAAGTTCAAATGATTTTTCAAGGAGATTTTAACCCTATGATGGCTATGATGATTAAAGGGCCAATCAGTAAGTTAATGGATACTTTGGTAGGGAATATGCATAAGCTTTAAACTATTGAAATTGAAAAGTTCTAGAATTTCAATTGTCTTCATCATATTTTTTGTTGGTTTTTCTTATTCACAAGAAAAGTTTAATGAAGAATATCTTATTGAAAAAGCAAGAAAATTTGAAGACTCAATTAAAGTTAAAATTACAAGTAACTCAATTAAAGAAGTTGAATTAACTAAACAAAAAATCAAAGAGATCATTTACTACGATGAAATTGATCAAATAATTCTAAAAGAATCTCAATATTTAAACAACAATACCCTTTTAATGGGTGTTAGAAAAGAATTCTTTAGCCAAAACAAACTTCATTTACTTGAAATCATTGAAAATCAATTTGGTGATATTTGGTTTGTTTGTTTTTTTTCATACAATTCAAAAAATGAATTAATTGAAAAAATACTATTCAATGACAAATACATTTTTAAAGAAGTTTATATCAATGGGGAAAAGAATATCTTTGATAATAATGGAAAAAGGATAAAAAAAATAAAATTTGCAAAGCGAAAATTAATTAGGGGTTAAGAATTTTTAAAATCTAACATATCCTGAATTTTTAATAAATATTGAACATACAATAAATTGGGCAAAAGCCCCATTTGATTTATAATTAATTTGATTTAATTCAACTGAAAAGAAGTTAACTCAAAGCCATCCACTTGGCTTTGCAAATCCTCAGCTTCCACTGCTTTGATGATACCAATATTCTTAGCAAACCAATAATTAGAAGTGATTTCGATTCCCTGCATATTCATTTTAATTTCTGTTTTAATAACATCATTATAAGTGGTGTTTCCAATTGTAACAGAAGTTCCTTTTTCTAA
>CAZAHJ010000132.1:0-244 GCA_964485115.1 uncultured Flavobacterium sp. | reverse complement strand
CGTTAGTCCCATCACATTCACCGTAATATTTTGGTTATCATTCCAAGTTTGTCCGATGTTTAAATTTGATTTCAAAAGACTATATTGCATTGCAACTGTGATAGGAGGCAAACCAGGTTGATTACTTTGAGATACACTTCTATAGATATAAGAGTCACCCACTCTTGCCATATAACTTGATGTATCGCCAAAATCAAACAAATCATCTGAAAAAAATCGATTGAATTTATAAAAAGAAATTCCA
>CAZAHJ010000131.1:0-2043 GCA_964485115.1 uncultured Flavobacterium sp. | reverse complement strand
AATGGAGGTTGTACTGCAGAAATTATTTCTAAAGATGGTTTGGTATTAACCAACCACCACTGTGGTTATGATGCCATTGCAGAATTATCAACACCTGAAAGTAATTATTTGCGTGATGGTTTTTGGGCAATGAACAGAAAACAAGAGTTAAAACCTAAAAGTTTGTTTGTTCGCTTCTTTGTTCGTATGGACGATGTTACCAAAAGAATTTTAGGAGTGGTAAACAACCAAATGACTGAAGCTGAAAGAGAAAAAGCCATTAACCAAGAAATTGCCAAAATTCAAAAAGAAAATGATGGTGGAGGAAAATATACTGTTTCTGTACGTCCGTTTTTTCAAGGTAATGAATATTACTATTTTGTGTATGAAGATTATACTGATGTTCGTTTGGTAGGAACTCCAACCGAAAGTATTGGAAAATTTGGTGGAGACACCGACAACTGGGAATGGCCTCGTCATACCGGTGACTTTGCCTTGTTTAGAGTATATGCCGACAAAAACAACAACCCTGCAGATTATTCAGCGGACAACGTTCCTTTTAAACCAAAACACCATTTGCCAATTAGCTTGAAAGGTGTAAAAGAAGGTGATTTTGCCATGATTTTAGGATATCCTGGAAGAACTAACCGTTGGATGCCAGCCGAAGGAATTGAACAAAATGTAAAATTTGCCTATCCTGCTTGGGTAGAAGGAAGTAAAATGAGCATGGATAAAATGAAAGTGCATATGGATAAAGACGATAAAATTCGTTTAGATTATGCTTCTAAATATGCTTCTATTGCCAACTACTGGAAAAATCGTCAAGGAATGATTGATGCGTTGACTAAATTTAAAACTGCCGATTTAAAACGCAAAACTGAAAAGAAATTTGAAAGTTGGGCAAATAGAAAAGCCAACAAAGAAATGTACGGTAGTGTGATTACCGATATCAATGCTTTTTATGGAATGACCAATGAAAAAGCCAGACACGACAACTATTTGCAAACTATGTTACGTGGTAGTGCTTTTGCTATTTTGCCAAGTAGACTTGGCAGAAGTTTGATTCAATATGCCAAAGGAAGTCAAGCAGAACGAGATGGCATGAAAGGAAGATTGGTTGGTGCCATTGAGGCTAGTTTTGAAGGTGTTTATATGCCTTTAGAAAAAGATGTGATGGCTGGTCAATTAGAATTGTATTCTACCAAAGCTGTTGGTTATCCGTTAGCTAGCAAAGTTCAAGAAATGGTGAATAACAAAACCGATTTTGCTAAATATGTAGGTAATGCTTTTGACTTAAGCTTATTTACTTCTAAAGAAAGATTATTAGCTTTCTTAGAATTACCAAATGTAGCTTTGATAGAAAATGACCCAATGTACCAACTTTCTAGCAATTTATTAGAGCATTTAAACAACAAATCGGATGCTTTAAAAGCTGCAGAAGAAAAATACCAAAAAGGTTTCCGCAATTTGGTAGCAGGACTAAGAGCATCTAAATTAAGTACTATTCAGTATCCGGATGCCAACTCTACTTTGCGTTTAACATACGGTAAAGTAAGAGCATTACCAGCAGATAAAAGAAATGATGCTAAAATCAATAACTACACTACCCTTGAAGGGATGGTAAAAAAACACAAAGCTGGTGACCCAGAATTTGATTTATCAGCTCCTTTGATTGAATTATTCAATAAAAAAGATTTTGGAATGTATGCAGATAAAGCAGGTTATATGCCAGTAAACTTTTTAACGGATAATGATATTACTGGTGGTAATTCAGGTTCTCCGGTATTAAATGGCAAAGGAGAATTGATTGGTTTGGCTTTTGATGGCAATATCGAAGCCATGGCAGGAGATGTTAACTTTGACAAAAACCTACAAAGAACCATTAATGTGGATGCTCGTTTTATATTATTCATCATTGACAAATATGCTGGTGCAAAACATTTAATAGAGGAAATGACTATTGTAAGATAAACAGTAGCAAACAAAATTTTAAAAGGCACTTCGAATGGAGTGCCTTTTGTATTTTTACAAAAAAATGAAATGAAATTTTTTGTCATTTTATTC
>CAZAHJ010000130.1:0-2067 GCA_964485115.1 uncultured Flavobacterium sp. | reverse complement strand
ATTATCAATACAATGTATTAGAGAAATCTCTCTTCTTTCAAAGGAAATACAAGGAACCCCAAACCACTTACTCTCTAATGCAACAGTTGAACCAAAGCAAACAGATAGGTTAGTAATTAATAATTGATCATATAACGTGGTTTTAGAATTATTTGAATTGTATTTGTATATCAAACAGTTTTTATAATTCCCCAAATTTCCAAAACTTGAAGAATCAACTTCTGACGGATGAGGTCTAACGATTAAAAAAACATTTTTGTTTTTTTCTAAATAGTGCTCAAAGAAATTTATGGCTTCATTTTTTTCCTGCCTATCCCCCCTAATAGAAAACAAAGAAATAACTTTTTTACCATGATATTTATTTTCATCGAGATTTAAACTATTTTGAAATGCGTGTGATTTAGCCTCGTCTTCCATCAAATGACCACTTACAATAAATTTGGATTCTGGCAAATATCCTCCCTTCATTAACAGTGCTTTCATTTGTTCATCCCACACAAACCATTTATCAAAATTAATAAAGTAATCTTGTGCTTGACCAGACTTCATACCATTCATGGTATTGTATGTTTGAATGTTGTTTTTAGTCATGATCTCTCCAAGTACAGCCCCCATTATTCCATTTTCACCTTCATTCATTATCAACTTGCTGATACCTGTTTCTACTATCCCCAAGCCTAAATTAATCCATGTTTCAAATTCTTGCTCTTGTATTAATAACTGATTCCAAATATACCAGTCTTCATTTTTAAGTTTTAGCAATTTTTTAGTCTTAAGAAATGTTGCTATCACTGAGTTCTTGTGTTTTTTTATTAAAACAATTCGATTTTGCTCCACTCCCAAAGATTCCAATCCCTTTAAAACCACCGTATCGATTACAAAAAACACAAAAGAATTGTTTTTTTTTGTTTCAGCAACAATGTGTTTATAGAGTTGGAGTTGAAAAACATGTTTTATAAATACTCCTATACTCCCTTTATAATTACTTACTTTGTCTGTATCTTTCTTTTTAGTGGCTACTAATTTTTTTCTAAAAGTATTAACTAAAGTTTTAATAATTATTTTACTTCTGTTATAATTGTGCAAAGGTGTTGTTTCTTTTACAGAAACAGATGGAAAATTGGTTGTTCGTGCAAATTCAATGAATCCCGATTTCTGATTGGACCAATACAAAGCTTTTTTTACCGCAAGTGTAAAATCATATTTTTCAAAAGTAAATGCTTTGGGGTTTCTTTCTAAATATTTAGTTATAATCTTCTCGTTTTCTTTCCAAGTAAACCATGTGCTTTCAACTCTGTCTTGACTACAATTATAAAATACAACATTTTGTTTTTCAAATTCCTTTGTATCAAAAGTTATTTCATTGTATAAAAAATAAAGGACGCCTTTCTTCTCATATTTAAGAAAAGTTTCTTTGTCTAACTTAAGCTTAGCAATTAATTTCATAATTTCTTCAAAATCAACTCGCAAAGCTCTCTAATTGCACCATTTCCACCATTTTTATTCAAAACGATTTTGGCAATCTCTTTCACTTGTGGATAAGCATCCGCTACTGCCACACCACACCCAACAAATTGCATGCATGCTATATCATTTAAATCGTTACCTACATATACAACATTTTTGGGGTTAATCACTTTTTCTGTTAATTGATATTTAAGCAGTTCCAATTTATTTTCTATTCCATAGGTGCAGGGTATGCCTAATTTATCACATCTTGCAGTTAAAACAGCATTTTTTTCTTTGGAAATCACCCAAATGGGCAGGCCTTTTTTATTCAACATTTCTATGCCCATACCATCGCCTCTATCACAAACTACTGCTTCCGTACCATCTTCAAAAACTGTTACTTTATTTTCTGTAAAAACACCATCAAAATCAAGTACCAGTGCTTCTACTTTAGAGGGCAAGAAATCAACTAAGCTTTGAATCCGACTTTTTTTTATGATTTTTTCTAAAATATCCCAATCACTTGGTTCGTCAATTTCCACAAATGTATCCTCTGGCATTTCATAATTTATATATGGTGGTGAAACCCTACATTTAGATTCCAATATTTTACCAACT
>CAZAHJ010000129.1:0-2088 GCA_964485115.1 uncultured Flavobacterium sp. | reverse complement strand
CCACTTGGAATTGTTTGTAAAGGTAAATAAGGATTGGAGAAACAACGAGTACCAATTGCGTAGGTTTGGTTATATCCAAAAATAATCATTCCGTTACAATTTTGTGGTAAAACTGATACAATCGCCTTGCTTGAGTCATCCCGGCAATGCGATTCATTCTGGCAAAAAAATACAAAAATACCCAAGCCATTACCATCACTAACATGATCCAACCCCAATAGCCAATAGCAATGTTCATAGACCAGTTGGAGTAGACAATTACAGCTGCAATAATAAAAATGCCAGCTACAACAAAATGTCCAAACATAAACATAGTCCATAAAGCGGGTTGAGGTCCAAACAAACCTCTGATATTGGTTTGTTTGTCAGAAATTTTTTCCAATTCTAAATGTAAATGCGGACTGTATAAAAACCTTTCGCTTTGATGCATGTCCAACCAAAGGTGTTGGTCAACAATTTTTATCACAAACTCATCGTTGTTTTGAAGTTTGGTTTGCTGAAATTTATCCAATAACTCTTCCACAGAAGCATCAATGGTTTCTTGAAATCGAATTCTTAACGGAATTTGATCGGTAACTGGTTGCATTAATTGAATTTAGGTTTAACCAAAGATAGTATATTTTTAGAATTGTTTAATCATTAAGATGGCTGAGTTCGTTAAGCCATGTGAATTAGGTGCTTTGCCTATTAATGCTTACTTTTGCCAAAAATTACAATTTATGAGCAATATTATTGCCATTGTCGGAAGGCCAAATGTTGGAAAATCCACTTTATTTAATCGATTAATCAAAAGAAGAGAAGCGATTGTTGATTCCGTTAGTGGAGTTACAAGAGATAGAAATTACGGAAAAAGTGATTGGAATGGTGTTGAATTTTCGGTAATTGATACCGGAGGATACGTGATTGGTTCTGACGATATTTTTGAAGCAGAAATTCGCAAGCAAGTAGAATTAGCCATTGAAGAAACCGATGTAATTTTGTTTGTAGTAGATGTAGAAGAAGGCATCAACCCAATGGACGAAGAGGTTGCCAAATTGTTACGAAAAGTAAAAAAGCCAGTGGTTTTAGTGGTAAACAAAGTAGATAGTGCCATGCGAACCAAAGATGCTTTTGAGTTTTACAATTTAGGTTTGGGAGAATATTTTACTATATCAAGCGGATCAGGTTCCGGAACGGGTGAATTATTAGATCATGTTATTACATTATTTCCTAATAAAGAGGTTGAGGAAAATGTGGAAGAAGAATTGCCACGATTTGCAGTAGTAGGCAGACCTAATGCTGGGAAATCCTCTTTTATCAATGCGTTGATTGGTGAAGATAGATATATAGTTACTGATATTGCTGGTACAACTCGTGATGCAATTGATACACGTTTCACTAAATTTGGATTTGACTTTAATTTGGTAGATACTGCCGGAATTAGACGTAAAGCCAAAGTGAAAGAAGATTTAGAGTTTTACTCAGTGATGCGGTCTATTCGTGCCATTGAGCATAGCGATGTATGTATATTAATGGTAGATGCCACTCGTGGTTTTGAAGGCCAAGACCAAAACATTTTTTGGTTGGCTGAAAAAAACCGAAAAGGCATTGTGATACTAGTGAATAAATGGGATTTGATTGATAAAGACACCATGACTTCCAAGCGTTTTGAAGAAATGATTCGCAAACAAATTGAACCATTTACCGATGTGCCTATTTTGTTTATTTCTACTTTAACCAAGCAAAGATTAATCAAGGCTTTAGAAGTTGCTGTAAATGTATTTGAAAACCGGAAACAAAGAATTCCTACCTCCAAGTTTAACGAAGTGATGTTGGATGTGATTGAAAAAAATCCACCTCCGGCAATTAAGGGAAAGTATATTAAGGTGAAATATTGCATGCAATTGCCAACACCAACCCCACAATTTGCTTTTTTTGCTAATTTACCTCAATATGTAAAAGATCCCTACAAACGATTTATTGAAAATAAACTGCGTGAGCATTATGATTTTTACGGGGTTCCTTTTGATATTTATATGATTGATAAATAAATAATAATGACTTGAGATACCTAGTCTTTTTTTATTTTAGCAATTCATTAAAAAAGTC
>CAZAHJ010000128.1:0-2111 GCA_964485115.1 uncultured Flavobacterium sp. | reverse complement strand
ATTTCTTGATAATTGGATGCAGATGAATAGCACCAGTCTTCGGGATTTTTAACCAAGCCTTCTTTTACAGGATTGTTGTGGATATAATTGATTTTTTCCCACACAAATTTTTCTGAATACAATTCAATGGCATGATTGCCTGCCTTCCAAAATTTATATGTTTTATGTTTCTGACTTGTTACCGCATGGTCTTCAAACAGCTTAAGCATCCATTCCCTTCTGCTTTCTGGTTCATTTTTAATCTGCGCTATAATTTTCTTGGCGGTAAATTTTTTGAAGTCACGCATCACATCGCTAAGATGAAAACGCTCGTCAGTGTTGGCAATAATATGGATATGATTGCTCATTATGCAATAAGCGAAAATGATTAATCCTTTTTCTTTTTGACAATATTTGAAGGATTCAATTACAGCATCTCTGTGGTTTTTGCGCATAAATACATCAACCCAGTCCACAACGGTGAGCGTGAGATAATATGCGCTATTGGTTTTAATCGTATGTTTTATACCTTTTTGCATTGGAAAATTATAAAATTTTGAAACATGTTTTTTTTTTAGGAATTTGCATTGGCAAAGCGAAGGATTACAAATCCTTCGTAGCTATTGATGGAATCGATTGAATCAATCGAAAAAGTTGTTCGGTGTCTGCGACATCAGTCTGATAGTATTTTCCATCCGAAGAAATCATTTTCAGTCGGTTACAATTTGTAACCAACTCACTACCTTCTTTTAATAGTCTATGTTTTAGCACTTTCCAATAATTATTTGGATTTGGGCTATCCGTTAACACCGCGACCACATCCACAATTGAAAAATACCATTTGTTTTGTTCGTCACTCCAAGCTGTTCGAACTGGTTTATCATTGAAATTTTGTAAGAGACTCATTTTTTAGGATTGTTTCCTAAATATACAAAAATTGGATGAAAAAATTAAATTAATTATAGATGTTCAATCCATTAAAATGGATGAATAATTGCAATGTAAACCCATAGGTGCGGGATTAATCCCGCACCTATGGGTAAAATAATCACAAATCAATAATGGTTTCAACCATTTATCACTGCAACACAATCTTCTTTATATCCACCGTATTTCCTTGTGGGTCAATGATTCTCACGAAATACAATCCATTGCCACCCCATGTGGTGATATCCACATAAAACTGTTGTTGGTTTACCGCATTTTGAAATACTTCCTGCCCTTGTGCATCTTCAATTTTGATGCTATAACCGTTCATTGTTGCTAAATTTCCTGTATCAATGGTAATGTGGTCATTGCTTGGGTTTGGATAAACTTGAATTTTATCCGAAAAATTGTTGTCACTAATTCCAACATTAGTTCCATTGTATAAATCTGTTAATTCTTGTTGGGATAATGCACGATTCCAGATGGCAAAGTCGTCTAGTGTTCCGATAAAATTATTGCTACCAGAGTTATCTATATTCGCTCCAAGTGCCTTATTAGCCCCATTTATATTAGGATTCATTTGTAATTGCGACGCTGTAGGCTGACCATCAAGAAAAAGTTGAATCAAACCATTAGCACAAGTAACAGCAACATGATGCCACTGATTATCAGCAATAAAAGTTGATGACTGAGGACCCCCGTTGTATGCAAAACCAAAATTTAAATAACCAGTGTTAGTAATAAAAAAATATGTGCTTTCCCAAGGTTGATCTTGTCCCCAACAAGCTATTCCTTTTCTTACTGAAGTGTTATTTGTTTTGATCCATCCAGATATTGTAAAATCTTGCGAACCGGTTGTAGGAAGTGATGATAAAGAAATGTTACCAGAACCATTAAAATCGTATGCAGCATTACTCATAAGAAATCGATCTACTGTTAATGTTACTCCAGTGCTAGGAGTTCCATTATTGCCATTCCCGCTTTCATCATTGGCATTTCCATTAAACGGCCACCAACCAACAAGACCATTGGTTGGCACATAGGAAGGCACATTTTGCGCCATTGTTGCTGCAGTCAATCCTAGCGTTGCCACTGCGATCATAAGTAAACTTTTCTTTTTCATTTTTTTTAAAGTTTGAAATTTGTTTTGTTCTACTCTGCCCCGCAGTAGAGTTAATATAAAAAACCGGCGTGGGACAGTTACC
>CAZAHJ010000127.1:0-2229 GCA_964485115.1 uncultured Flavobacterium sp. | reverse complement strand
TTTTAGAAGATTTAAATAAATATCGCTATGATGCGGTGAACATAATATTCTAGTGTGGTGTGGGCTAGGGCATGCCCTAGCCTAAAACACGTACATCTTTGGAGTTTGAAAGCTAAGAACAACGGTAGCCTACAAATAATCTAGTTTAATTGATTTCACCAAAAAATACTACCCGATTTAACAGAATTATGTTTTAACCCAAACCAATATAAATTTAAAAAGGGAAATATTTCTATCTCCCTTTTTAAATGTAACTCTTATAATTTAATCACGGTGTACCTCTATCATTGCAGCCACCAATTTCATACTTACGCATCGAACCATCTTCTTTAGTTACCACATAGTATTTTGAATCTAAATATTGAATTCTTGCCGCACCTCTTCCACAACTGAATTTAGTGTTTCCTCCTGTTGAATAAAATACAATGGAACCATCAGTTTTTACAACTGCTATTTCATTGTCATTACAATCGAAATCCTTCACATTTGAAAGCATAGATGATTTTTTATTAATCCCACTAGCGTCATAAACTTCTATTGTTCCATTCTTCAACTTTAAAATGTTACCATTACATTTTTTCACTTGTGCACTTGTTACTCCAAACATAAGCAACATAGATGCCGTCAAAAATAATTTTTCCATATTTCTATTTTTTGATTCAAATCTAAATATTAATATCCTTAATCGCAAATCATAAAACCATTAACTACGCACACAGATAAGAACCCTATTGGTTTCCGTAAGTTTTCAGAACTTTTTGGTAGCTGACATATCAATCTTTGATGCCAACAATTTATAATCAGTGTAATTGATTGATTTAACATCGGTAATTTGAATGACAGAAACATAAAAAGCACCAAGTTTTTTGTTCTAATTAGTAACTGGCGAATAGTCATATTTACTTTGGATAGGTCGGTTAATCGTAGGAAAATATTATAGTCAACATATGATCCAACAATAGATGCCCGATAAAATCCTTCGTTAAAAGAGTTGTTAAACCAAACAAAGTTGTTTTCATTCAACAGTGTACCACCACTACCCGAATATAAACTTCGGTAAAACCCATTGCTCTTGTTCTTCAATTATTTAATAAAACATACCTGAATCCTAGCGGACTTTTTTTGTTTTTAGAAGATTGAAATTCATCTCAAAAACGAATAAAAATCAACAGGTTCTAAATACGAAGCAATTTGATTTTTTCTCATAAGATGGAATTTTTAATCTTTTGTACTAATTATGTTTGTCGAGGTCTTTTTTTACTACATTTGAGAAATTAACTAAAAACGTTACATATGATTAAAAATTTTTTTAAAGTTTCTATCGCAATGGTGATGATAGCAACGGGATTAAACCAACAAACTTATGCGCAAGCAGTAGAAGAAGGCAACCTTGTCTTTGATGGTTATTATGGATTTCCTAATCTTTACACTTCGGTTTTCAAAGCTGCCTATGCAAATACAGGCTCTGAATTAGACCTAAATGTTGGAGGTGCTGGGCCATTTGGTCTTAGGTTTGAGTATCTTATCACTGACAAAATTGGTTTAGGTCTTGACATCGGCATTTCAAGTTCTTTTGTAAGCTGGAAAGAGGAAGATGTTTTTAATGACCTTGTTAGCTATGATTACTCTACGCGTAAAATTGGAGCTTTAGTATGTTTCAATTACCACTTTTTGGACAACGACAAATTTGATTTATTCTCTACTGTCGGCGTAGGTTATAGCTCTCGTAGTTTTAATTTCTCAAGTACTGACCCATACTATGAGCCAATAACAGTTTCAAGCATCATTCCTGTTGGTTTCAAAGGAGGTTTGGGCATGCGCTATTTCTTTACTGATAACATTGGCGCTAACTTGCAACTTGGTTTCGGACATGGAGGTATCTTAAACGGAGGGCTTACATTCAAAATCTAAGCCTCAGAACTCTAAAATTGAAAGTCCTTCTTCGGAAGGACTTTTTTTTTATCAAAGCTTTTGCTTCGAATCTATTTTCTTAAAATCTTCGGATAGCACGTACACCATTAGTTTCAGCTTTTTCTCTAGATCTGGTAGACATAGATCCAAAATCAGCAACATATGCGCCGTGAGTTCTATAAATTGTATTATCAAGTGGATACTCTGTACTGAGCCAATAAAAGTAGCCTCTCTTGCTATAATCATCAGAGTTTACTTGGGTTGTAAGCGTTTGAGCTCCTGGTGTATTTGCTAAGGAATATTGAATTTTTGAAAATT
>CAZAHJ010000126.1:0-2239 GCA_964485115.1 uncultured Flavobacterium sp. | reverse complement strand
CGGATTGTTGATGGCTTTGGTTTTTAAAAATCCAAAGTTGTTGTTGATGCCATAATTAATAGAATAGTTGGAGTAAAAATTAAACTTTTGAATGCGATAATTTGCATCTAAAGAATTGTTGGTTTTAGGAGTAATTCCGAAATTTACCCCAGTATTGATACTTCCGTTAAACCCTTTGATTGCATTTTTATGTAAAATGATATTGATGATGCCACTCATCCCTTCCGGATTGTACTTGGCACTTGGATTGGTAATCAATTCAATTTGTTTGATTGCGGTAGAAGGAATAGATTGTAATACGTCAGCAGCAGACATATTAGATGGTTTTCCATCAATAAAAATTCGAACATTTGGATTTCCTCTTAAGGCAACGGTATTGTTTTGTGGATCCACACTAACAGACGGAATATTGTTCAAAATATCAGAAGCTGTTGGTCCGGCATTGATCAAGTCTTGGCCTACATTAACTACTTTACGGTCAATTTTTTGCACAATGTTGCTCCTTTCAGCAACCACTTCAACTTCTTTTAAAGAAGTTGCTTCTTCTTCTAAAATGATATTAGGAAGTTGTAAGTTTTTGGTAATATTCAGTTTTTGGGTATGTATTTTATAGCCTATAAACTGAACTTCTAAGGTGTAGTTTCCACTCTTAATTTTGGTTAAGGTATACTCTCCTTTTTCGTCAGTAATACCACCAGTTATAATAGTCTCACCGTTTTTGATCACTACCGATGCAAACGGTACAGGCCCATTGGTGGCTTTGTCGGTAACCTTTCCGGATACCCTATGTAAGTCTTCTGTTGAATTGGCTAGAACCAAAGTGGTTGCTAACAGCCATAAATAAAATGCTTTCATGTTTCTTTTTTGTGGTTGTTGGTTTGGTGTATTTACTTTCTGCAGCAAGTAAATAATGTATTATAAAGTATTATGTAATACATAATAACTTCGTTTACATAAAGCCATAAGACAACACTTTTTAAGAATTGTTACATAGAAAATTTTTTTTTAGAAAAATTTAAGATTTTGAGAAAAAGCCTTTTTATAAAAATATTGATTATTTGCTTTATAAACCCTATTAAATCAGTTTTTTAAATGAATTTGGTGAAGCAGAAAAAAAATTACATTTTTTTGGCCTCTTCCCAAAATACATCCATTTCAGCCAAGGTCATATCATGTAATTTTTTTCCCATTTCTTTGGCTTTATTCTCTAAATACTGAAAGCGATGAATGAATTTTTTGTTGGTTTTTTCCAAAGCATTTTCAGGATTGATATTCAAAAATCGAGCATAATTGATCATAGAAAATAACAAATCACCAAATTCTGCTTCCATTTTTTCTTGGTTTTGATTGGCAACTTCTTGTTGAAATTCTTGTAATTCTTCCTGAACTTTTTCCCAAACTTGGTTAGGATGTTCCCAATCAAAGCCAACTCCTTTGGCTTTTTCTTGGATACGAGAGGCTTTAACTAAAGCAGGCAAACTTTTAGGAACTCCTTCTAATACAGAAGTTTTGCCTTCTTTTAATTTTAGTTTTTCCCAGTTTTGCTTTACCTCTTCTTCATTTGCTACTTCAACATCTCCATATATATGTGGGTGACGATGGATTAATTTATCGCAAATTTGATGGGTGAGGCTAGCAAAATCAAATTGGTTTTGTTCCGAGCCAATTTTTGCGTAAAAAACAATATGAAGAAGCAGGTCACCCAGCTCCTTCATTACTTCTTGTGTATTGTTATCCAAAATGGCATCTGCAAGTTCATAGGTTTCTTCTATGGTTAAGTGCCGGAGAGTTTGCATGGTTTGCTTTTGGTCCCACGGACATTTGGCACGGAGGTCATCCATAATATGGAGCAATCGCTCCAAGGCTTGCATATGTTTGGATTTGTCTTCCATTTTTAGTTGTCAGCTTCCTCAGTAGCAGGGTCAGCGGTTAAAATTTCTTTGGTAATGTATCCTTTGTTGTGCAATAAGTTAAACCATTGAAATGCTTTTTTGATATCAGATGGATACACTCTTTCTTCATCATACTCTGGCAATACATCTCTAAAAAAACTTTGCAAATCTGCCAAGTTATCTTTGTGAGATGGAGCTTGTTCAAAATTGGTTTTTTCTGCCATACGCAAAAAAACTTCATTTAATTTTATTTCTTCACTATAGGTATACATGGCAATTTCACTTAATAAACTTACGTTATCACGTAAACCTACAGTAATTTTTTTGAAATCTAATAAACTTTCTAC
>CAZAHJ010000125.1:0-2309 GCA_964485115.1 uncultured Flavobacterium sp. | reverse complement strand
TTACGATCCCGAAGCCCTCGCTTACAAAAAGTTAGAGGTTAGAAAAAGCAGAAGAATTGGGTTTTTGGTATTGTTTTTAATCTCATCCGCCTTGTTTGGTTTTTTGATGTTGGTACTGTTAATTAATACGCCATTTTTTGAAACTCCCAATAGCCGAATCATGGCAAGAGAATTAGAAAACTACAAGCTACAATACAAAATTATAAACAAAAAATTAGACCAACTAGAATCGGTTTTGGGAGCAATTGAAGAAAGAGACAACAACATCTACCGAGCATATTTTAACTCCTCTCCCATTCCGGAAGAACAACGAAAAGCCGGTTTTGGTGGTGTGAACAGATACAAAGCTTTAGAAGGATACAATAATTCCGAATTGGTAATCAATACCACCAAAAGAGTGGATGTATTAACCAAACAACTTGCCATTCAATCCAAATCGTTAGATGAAATTTTAAAACTCGGAAAATCAAAAGAAAAATTCTTGGCTTCTATACCAGCCATTCAACCGGTTAAAAATGAAGACTTAACGCGAATGGCATCTGGTTTTGGCTACCGAAGCGATCCGTTTACCAAAATCCGAAAAATGCACATGGGAATGGATTTTACTGCCCGAACCGGAACACCAGTTTATGCAACAGGTGATGGGGTTGTTGCAAAAGCAGATAACAAAATGAGTGGTTACGGTAATTTAATTGTAATCAAACACGGATTTAGTTACGAAACCTATTATGCACATTTACACAAATACAATGTAAGAGCCGGACAAAAAGTAAAGCGTGGAGACATTATAGGTTATGTTGGAAGTACCGGACGTAGCCAAGCTCCGCATTTACACTACGAAGTTCGTGTAAATGGCGAAGCAGTAAACCCAATCAATTATTACTACGGAAGTATTTCTGCGGAAGAATATGTTAAAATTTCAGAATTAGCGAAACAAACCAACCAATCTTTAGACTAATGCAAGTACAATTACCAGAAAAAAGATATTACAGCATTGGTGAAATTGCCAAAGCTTTTGATGTAAATGCTTCTTTGATTCGTTTTTGGGACAAAGAATTTGATATTTTGCAACCAAAAAAGAATGCCAAAGGCAACCGAATGTTCACCCCGGAAGATGTCAAAAATTTACAAATCATCTACCATTTGGTGAAAGAAAGGGGCTTTACTTTAGAAGGTGCCAAAACCCATTTAAAAGAAAAAAAACAACCCACTTTTGACAAATTTGAACTCATCCAACGCTTGGAAAAAGTAAAAAGCGAATTGTTAGAGTGGAAAAAGAATTTGTAATTTAAAATTGTCGAAATTTAGGAATTTGAAAATTGAAAATGTAATAATGCAATATGTATCATCCAATCATCAACTAATCACTATTTACTAATCACAATTCACTAAAAAAAACATCATGAGAAAATTTCTTCCTTGGATTATTGTAGGAGCCATTTTACTAATCGGTTATTCTTGGGTTAAAGGATTTAACAACACCGCAGTAACTTTAGACCAAGAAGTGAAAAAACAATGGGGTAATGTACAAACTGCTTACCAACGTAGAAACGACCTTATCGGTAATTTGGTAAACACCGTAAAAGGAGCTGCCGATTTTGAAAAAAGCACTTTAGAAGCAGTAATCAAAGCACGTTCAGAAGCTACCAAAACAACCATCGATCCGGCAAATATTACTCCAGAGCAATTAGCTCAGTTTAACCTAGCCCAAAGTGGTTTGAGTAGTGCTTTATCTCGATTATTAGTTACCGTGGAACAGTATCCTGATTTAAAAGCCAACCAAAACTTCTTGAAATTACAAGATGAATTAACCAGTACCGAAAATCAAATTTTAACGGCTCGAACTCGTTTTAACGAAAGCATCAACCCGTACAATAACCACGTAAAACAATTTCCGGGTTCCATCTTAGCAGGAATTTTAAACTTTTCTGAAAAACCATATTTTGATGCAGAACCAGGTGCAGAAAAACCAGTAGAAGTCAATTTTAACTAATTGGTTGCATGACAGAAGCAGAAAAATTTCTGACTCCCGAAGAGGAAATTCAAGTAGTGCAAGCCATCACTTTGGCAGAAAAACAAACTTCTGCCGAAATTAAAGTGCACTTGGAATCCTTTTCGGAAACACCGCCACTTTTACGTGCTTTTGAAGTGTTTCGTCACCTAAACATGCATCAAACCAAGCACCGAAATGGAGTTTTGATTTACGTATGTGTGCAAACGCACAAACTGGCTATTTATGCCGATAAAGGCATTTACCAAATTGTGCACGAGCAGTTTTGGGAGGCTGTAAAAGATGTCATTATCGAGCA
>CAZAHJ010000124.1:0-2359 GCA_964485115.1 uncultured Flavobacterium sp. | reverse complement strand
TGTGATGTAAATGAACGTCGTTATCTAAGGCAACATCCAATATCATTTCACCAACTTCTATGTCAACGGTTAATGATTTTTTATGGGTTTCTTCAAAATTGAAAGTAATTTTTGGCATGATTAATAGTGAGACAAATTTAATGATTTTTTGTTTGTTTTATTGTAGGTTTTGCAATCAATAAAAATATAAAAAAGGAAATAAGACCTAAACCGAAAGGAATGGCTGCAAAATGTTTGATATTCAAGTTGTAGAACTCTGCAATCATCCAAGTGCTGTTTGCAATTATCCAAAATAAAATAGACATGTTAGGGAAAAGTTTACTGCGGTCATCTGCGCTAATTATAACCATAATTAAAGCAACAAGTAGGGTAGGTATAGCCATTATGACACCCAAAACATCCCAAACAAATAACCAGCACAAGTCCTTGATTAACCACAATGGAATATGGATAATTTCAAGCCAATAAATAAAATGTGGCTTATTTTTCATTCAATTAGTACAAGCCTTGTTTGCGTTCTTTAATAGACTCATCTTCCAAATACTCATCATAAGATGCGAATTTATCTATCATTCCATTTGGTCCAATTTCTATAATACGATTGGCAACAGTATTCATAAACTCGTGGTCATGTGAGTAAAACAAAATGGTTCCTTTGTAATCTATAAAACTATTGTTCAAGGATTGAATACTTTCCAAATCCAAGTGATTCGTCGGTTCATCTGCAATAATTAAGTTAGGGCTTTCTAACATAGATTTACTCAGCATACATCTAACTTTTTCACCACCACTTAATACTTTTGCTTTCTTTAAACTTTCTTCACCACTGAATAACATTCTTCCCAAAAATCCTCTGATGAAAGTTTCATCTTTCTCTTGAGAATATTGGCGCAACCAATCAACCAAGCTTAAATCAATGCCTTCAAAATAAGGAGAGTTGTCATTTGGGATGTATGTTTTTTTAATGGTTACACCCCACTCTATATTGCCATTTTTAGGTTGATCCTGACCAGCCAAACATTCAAACAATTTGGTAATTGCTAGGGCGTTTTTTGACAAGAAAGCAACTTTATCCCCTTTGTTGATAATAAAATTTAATCCACTAAATAAAGTGGTACCATCGTGAACATAAGAGAGATTTTCTACACTTAATACTTGGTCACCAGCCTCTCGTTCAGGCGTAAAAAAGATACCTGGATATTTTCTAGTTGAAGGTTTGATTTCTTCAATATCCAATTTGTCAATCATTTTACGACGGCTAGTTGCTTGTTTGCTTTTGGCAACGTTTGCACTAAAACGCTGAATGAATTCCATCAGTTCTTTCTTCTTTTCTTCAGCTTTTTTATTTTGATCAGAACGTTGTTTTAATGCCAACTGACTGCTTTGGTACCAAAAAGAGTAGTTACCAGTAAAGATTTGAATTTTATTAAAGTCGATATCCGCAACATGCGTACAAACGGTATCCAAAAAGTGTCTATCGTGCGACACCACCAAAACGATATTTTCGAAATTGATAAGGAAATCTTCCAACCAAGCAATGGTATCCACATCCAAGTCATTAGTAGGTTCGTCCATTAACAATATGTCAGGATTTCCAAAAAGAGCTTGAGCTAATAGGACACGAACTTTTTGGTTATTGTTCAACTCATGCACTGTTTTGAAATGTAACTCTTCTGTAATTCCAAGGCCGCTTAACAAAGAAGCCGCATCACTGTCAGCATTCCAACCTTCCATTTCACCATATTTTTCTTCTAGTTCACTAGCTCTTATACCATCTTCATCAGAAAAATCTTCTTTGGCATACAAAGTTTCTTTTTCTTTGATAATACTATACAATTCTTTGTTGCCCATTATAACGGTTTCCAAAACTTGAAATTCATCAAACTCAAAGTGATTTTGCTTTAAAACACTCATACGTTTGCCTTTTTCTATGTCAACATGACCTGTTGTAGGATCAATTTCGCCAGAAAGTATTTTTAAGAAAGTTGATTTTCCGGCACCATTGGCACCAATAACGCCATAGCAATTGCCTGGAACGAATTTGACATTTACTTCGTCAAAAAGAACTCTTTTACCATATCTGAGCGATACATTTGAAACTGAAATCATTGATTTTTTATTTTTTGGGGCTACAAAGATACTTAAAAATAAACAATCCCTTTTTAGAACTTAATTGTGGAATTTTTTTTGTTATTTTTTTGATTAATAGTACTATTTAATCAAATATTTAATTAAATAGTAGATAATCAGTTGATTGTTGCGATAAAGGGATTGGTATAAATAGTACACGTTTATGTAAAATTGTAAAATAATATGTCAAAACTATGTAATTTTTTTTTCAAAATGAAATAAGTTTAAA
>CAZAHJ010000123.1:0-2431 GCA_964485115.1 uncultured Flavobacterium sp. | reverse complement strand
AAAAGAAGAACACAACTGCAACATACGCAGGTATGTAGATAATTCTCCCCCTGCAACGGCTCACGATGTGCATGCCCATTTAAAAGGTGGTATTCCTGTTGCTGAAATTAATGCTTTGGATACCGAATTTACTTGCTACGAGGATTTAAAAAGCAGTTTGTTTACTTCGTTAAAAACTGGCTACCAGCAATTTGTACCAGCCATTGACAGTAAAGAAAAAATAAAGGAATTTATAGACAGTAGCACGGGCAAACAAAAAGCCTTTGCAAAATACACCGATAAAATAAATGCGTTTTGGCAAAAGGTAATGCCCAAAATTGAAGCCCTGCCTGCCGACAAAAGTGTGTATGAGTTTACCAAACATTGCACGGCTGAGTTTTCGGCTACATTGGGCGATATTGCAAACCCTTTGCTTTCTGAAAATCAACTGCGTGGTTCATTTGCACAATACACCGAAGATTTGAAATACGATTTTAAATCGGTGGCTGCAAGTGCTTGGAAAGCTGAATTGATACCCGATGAAGAAATTTTAGAAAGCCAGTTTCCTGAGGTGTTGGCAAATTACCGCAATGCCTTGGCAAGACGCGATGAATTGGAAGCTTTGTTTGAAACCGTAAACGAACTGGAAGAAGGCGAATGGAACGAAGACGATTACGAAGCCATACCTAAAAAACAGATTACCGAAATAAAGGCGCAGATAAAAAGCAATACCAAGCAGAAAAATATACTGGCCAAAGAATTGGCCAAAATAGCCAAGCAAATAAAGGCTTATCAAAAGGACATTGATGCGAAGAAACCCAAACCTGAAAAAGTAGAAATAGCGAAGGATCAGATAACAATCTTATCAGCCAAAAGTGTTGAATTAGCAAATGAAATTGAACCTTTTGAGGCTTCAATTGCTGCCGACACCGAGAGCATTAAAAAGCATTTGGCACTGGAAGAAGAACTAAAAACCTGCCGAACCGAAGTACGAGAATTGGAACGCTACAAAGCCACATTGGTGGAACAGGCAAGAGAAAAAATAAGCGTTGACGAAGCCAAAGCACTCATTATTAAACGCTGGGAAAGAACCCTACACACCGTAATAAACGGCTACCAGGAAAACCATACCCGCCATTTAATAAACGCCATTAGCGAGCTGTACGAAAAATACACCACTACCTTGGATGATGTATTAAGCTCACGCGAAAAAGAAACCCAATTGTTAAACGCTTTTTTAATGGAATTGGGATATGAGTAAGTGGAAAGAAGAAATTTTGAGTGATCATATTGGTTTAAGACATGGTTACCAATTTAGAGAAACTGACTTCACTGAAAGTGGAATTCAAGTTATAAAAATTGGAAATGTAACTTCCGATGGTCTTTCTTTAACAGCAAATGTTTCTTATGTATCATCAACAAGAGATAAGGAGTTCGAGAGTATCATAATTCGAGATGGTGATATTCTTATGTCATTAACAGGCAATATTGGAAGAGTTGTTGAAGTAAATAATTTAGGAAATAAAATTTTATTCCAGAACTACCGAGTAGGTGTTTTTTATCCACTAAAAGATAATATTTCTAAGCCATTTATTAAATGGATTTTAAGTTCTGAAGAAATCCTTAGGCAATTAAACAGTAATTCAAATCAATCAGCACAAGCAAATTTTGGAAAGCAAGATTTAGATAAGTTAAAATTTAAAATCCCAACAATACCTGAGCAAGAAAAGATTTCTAAAATTTTAAATACAACTGAACTCGTAATAGAAAAAACCCAAGCCGCCATTGCCAAATACAAAGCCATAAAACAAGGCATGCTCACCGATTTGTTTACCCGTGGTATTGATACAAAAACCGGCAAACTACGCCCCAAACAAGACGATGCACCCGATTTGTATAAAGAAAGTGAGCTGGGCTGGATTCCGAAGGAGTGGGATTTAGATAATTTTGAGAATGCGAGTCAAATAATAACTGATTTCACCGCAAATGGAAGTTTTGAAACTTTAAGGTTAAATGTAAAATATTATTATGAACCAAATTATGCTCGCTTAATTAGGTTAACAGACCTTAGGGTTAATCTTAAAAACGATGGTGTATATGTAGATAAAGAAGGGTTTAATTTTTTATCAAAATCTACTTTGTTAGAGAATGATATTATGCTTGCAAATGTTGGTGAATACACAGGATATGCTTGTTTAATGCCAAAGGTTGATTATCCTGCTACTATTGCGCCAAATATGTTTTTAATACGATGCAATCTAGAAATATTTGATCCTTTATACATGTACTATTTTATGATTTTGGATATGTTTACGAGGCAGGTAGATAATATTTCAGCAAGTTCAGCAACCAAACTGCTAAACAAAACAAACTTCAGGAAATTACATATTATTAAGCCATTAGTTACAGAACAAAAACTAATAGGTTCTAGATTACAAGGCATAGATAGTAA
>CAZAHJ010000122.1:0-2445 GCA_964485115.1 uncultured Flavobacterium sp. | reverse complement strand
GCAACAGATGCTTCGCCATGGGAAAATCAAGCATTGTTTGACTTTAACAATAAGGCTTTACCTGCTTTAAGAGAGTTTAAAAACAAATAAAAACTTCTTCTTACACGGGGTTGACAAAAGTGACGGTTCTTTGCTCTACAGATCAGCTGCGGCAGATGGCTAATCAAAGTTTAGTTCTCCACATCAATCCGCCGCGGTGGATGCTGTAAATCTCCAACTTGGCGACGCGGCAAAACTTTAGCAGCACTATCATAAGATACCAAAAAAGTAATTTTTTGCCAACAATATTTTTCATGGGTATCCAAAAAATTAAATTAAACAGCGAATTTACATAGACACTTTAGTAGTTGGCATCTATTGAAAAAGGGAAGAGAAAGATTATTGTGCAGGCACCCAAGGCCATAGCTCCCGAAGACAGTGCCGAGACAATCGACGCAAAGGTCTTTGGCTTAGAACACATGTACTTTGTAGAGTGATGAAGGGTTGCTTTAATCTGTCACTTATTCTTCTTTTGAAGCGTTGGATATTCGGCGTTGAAGTTTAAATTAGGTGCAAGATAAATCAATACAGAATTCCATTTAAGCCAAAATTCAAAATTGCTTTTTTCAAAAAGACAGAAAAAATTCATTTATCCAGATAAAAACCTGACTTCAAGAGATAAAATTGAATTAATAAACATCTCATCGAGAATAATTTTAAAGAACCTAAATAACAAACAAAATGAGCAAATATCTTTTTATTTTATTCATCCTTATGATTTTATCATGTAATCAATCTCAATCAGA
Source organism: uncultured Flavobacterium sp. (assembly GCA_964485115.1). Lineage (GTDB taxonomy): Bacteria > Bacteroidota > Bacteroidia > Flavobacteriales > Flavobacteriaceae > Flavobacterium. The sequence goes on along the minus strand of CAZAHJ010000122.1, from coordinate 1,660 downwards.
GAAAGATTATATCAAAAATCTTGAAGATAAGAACGAGGCTTTGGAAAAAGAAATACAAGAAATTAAAAGTAAATCTGAATCAGCTAATAATCAGGGAAGTGAAAATAAACCTAAAATTTCTAATGATTATTTCACTATTGGTTCAATAGAAGACGAGGTAATTGAAGTAATGGGAGAACCAACAAGTTATATGGTGACGGCACCAGAAGCAAGGAAGTTTCTTTATGGGATTAGCACGGTTTATTTCTATCAAGGTAAAGTCATAAGTTATGACAATTTGGGTGACAATTTAAAGGTTAGAGTAAGAAAATAGTGCATTATTATTTAAGTAGTAGAAACAAGGATGGTTGGTTTAAACGATTTTGAAAAAGAAAATGAATGCATTTACAACGATGAGAGTTACTCTGTGCGTGATAATGGTGCTGTTTTGCGCTACCCTCGTAATAATAAACCACCTAGACCGAATGATAATAAATGGACTTTTGGGAAAGTGAACAACAAAACAGGTTATTTAGAATTATCATCAGTTCGTATCCATAGGATAGTTGCAACCTCGTTTCATGGTGAACCACAAACAAGAGAACATGTTGTTGACCATATTGACACAAACAAACAAAATAATAGACCTGAAAATCTTCGATGGGTTACACGATTAGAAAACATTTTACTTAATCCAATCACAGTCAAACGAATTGAGACAACTTGTGGATGCAGTATTGAAGAATTTCTTTCTGACCCCTCAAAATTCCACAACAAGTTTAATGAGCCAAATTATGAATGGATGTGTAGAGTTAGTTTTGAAGAAGCAAATGCAACAAAAAAAAGATTGTTGGCTTGGGCAGAAAGTGATAAACTACCATCTGGCGGTTCTTTAGGTAAATGGATTTATAATCGAAGTTCACAAAAAAATTATCGTGAGGATATTACACTAATTACAAATTCCCTAACACTAAATGCTAAACAAAAGAATTGGAAAACACCCACTGAATTTCCTTTTTGCCCTCTAGAGATCCGTAATTATCCAATTGTCAATTATGCTACGAATTTGAAAAAAGAAAAAATATTTTCGATAAATAAGTATGGGAATTCAATTATTGAAGATTTCGCCATTTCCAAAAACGAAAATACGCTTTGGATATTATCAAGAAGCAGCGAATTAAATGCAGCAAAACCATATTCCTTGGTAGAGATTACCATTGAAAATAGTTTTTTTATCCACAATAATCTTGGAAGTTTTTTCAATAGAGATGGCGCAGAAAAAGAATTTCATCTTGTTCAAGGACTTAAATGGAATGGAGGCAGGACATTTGACGAATTATGCTAAGCAAAAGGCAAAAGATAATACAAAACATTACCCAACATTTAATACGCCATTGACAAAAGTGGCCGTTCATTGTTCTGCAGACACAATTGTAGTATATCAAAAATAGGTTCTCCACCTAAATACCGCAAGTGCAGGATACTGAATTTCCCAACATCACAAAGCTGAAAACCATTAGCAGTTAAAATACCAAAAGCATAGCCCATGAAAAAAGTACTCTTATTCCTAATTTTTACCTTCGGAGTAAACTTTTCGTATGCAGATTGTGCGATGAGCGGAATGGCTTTTTTTCCTAAAAAGAGAAATATTAGTTTAAACTCACTGTTTATAATTCAAGGA
>CAZAHJ010000121.1:0-2522 GCA_964485115.1 uncultured Flavobacterium sp. | reverse complement strand
AGATTGAAGTTGGGGAAAAAGTGTATTTATCCGTAAATACCGCAGGAATTGCTCCAGAATCTTGGGATGTGATTAGAAGAAACAAAGTGTTTTTAAAAGCACCTATTACCACTCCTCAAGGTGGAGGTTATAAGAGTTTAAATGTAACCACCAGAAAATTTTTAGGATTGTACTCTAATGTAAGGCCTTGCAAAAGTTTACATCCATTTGTACAAACCAAACATCCTGAAATGGACTTGGTTATTATCCGTGAAAATGAAGAAGATTTGTATGCAGGTATTGAACACCAACAAACGGATGAGGTGGTACAGTGTTTGAAATTAATCAGCCGTCCGGGTTGCGAAAAAATTGTACGTTATGCTTTTGAATATGCCAAAGTAAATGGAAGAAAAAAAGTTACTTGTTTTACCAAAGACAACATCATGAAACAATCAGATGGATTGTTTCATAAGGTGTTTGACGAAATTGCTGCGGAATATCCGGAAATTGAAAACGAGCATTGGATTATTGATATAGGTGCCGCAAAAATGGCAGATACACCGGAAGCTTTTGATGTAATTGTAATGCCTAACTTATACGGAGATGTATTGTCAGATGTGGCAGCACAAATTACCGGTTCAGTTGGTTTGGCAGGTTCTGCAAATATTGGAGAAACTTGTGCCATGTTTGAAGCAATCCACGGTTCTGCACCAAGAAGAGCAGGACAAAATTTAGCGAACCCATCAGGTTTATTACAAGGAGCTATTTTGATGTTACAACATTTAGGTCAAAATAAAATTGCAGAAAAAATTCAAAATGCATGGTTAAAAACCATGGAAGATGGAGTACACACCTACGATATTTTTAAAGAAGGAACCAGTAAAGTAAAAGTTGGAACCAAAGAGTTTGCTCAAGCAGTAATTGACAGGCTTGGTCAAAAGCCTACCCAATTTAAACCAGTTGCTTTTGCAGAAAATGCACAAATGAATTTGCCAAAATACCAAAGAAAAACTCCAAAGGCAAAATCTTTAGAAGGAGTGGATTTATTTGTTCATTGGCCAGGAACCAATGCCAATGAATTGGCAAAAATGGTGCAAAAAATCAACTTAGAGCATGTACAACTTACCATGATTACCAATCGAGGAATCAAAGTATGGCCGGAAGGTTTTGAAGAAACTTTCTGTACCGATCACTGGAGATGTCGATTCAAACCAACAACTAATGGAGCATCCATTTCAAGTGCAGACATTTTAACCTTGATGAACCATGCTTTACAGAAAGGTGTAGAAATCATCAAAACAGAAAACTTATATGCTTTTGAAGGAGTTGCAGCATACTCTTTAGGGCAAGGACAATAAAAACTAAAACATCCTTTATCATGAACAAGCATTCTATTATCGCTATGATACTTATTGTAATAAGTTTAACTATTGCCTGGAGTTGGAGCATTGTAGAATCCAGTATCCTTGCCGATGGAATGCTTGGAATTGCTATCATGGGTACTTTGATTTTACTCGCAAAACAAGACTCAAAAACACAAAAAAACTATGGAAAACAAAACGATTAAACCCACCACAATTACTTTGGTAGACACAGAATTTAGTCCGGAAGATGCGGCAAAAATTTTGTTATCATTGGTAAACCACAAAATTCAATACCATCAGGTAGAAGTTTTTAGTTCTGAAGAAAGATTTGGTGTACCATCAGCTCATTCCTTAGATAGATTAGAAGCTTTGAAAATTGCTTCAGAAGAAATTTCTCAATGGATAATAACTGCTATGCACGAAAACAAAAGCGTTAAAGTACATTCACAAGTTTCTATTGAATTGATATAAACATGTTTCGAAACCGACCAATGGTGGTAGGCACCATGCACCGTAAAGAGCAATCAATTTCTCCTGTTTTTCAGGAAGAATTACAAGTGCTTCCATTTGTGCCTGTAGGATTTCAAACCGATTTTTTAGGCACATTTACTGGTGAAGTTACTCGCTTGCAAACTGCTAAAGAAACAGTGAAAGACAAATGCTTGGCAGCAATGCAATTTTCCAACTGCGAAATGGGTGTTGCTACAGAGGCTTCTTTTGGTCCACACCCGGAGGTTTTTTATGCAGCTGCTCATGAAGAGTGGATGGTTTTTTTAGATATAAAGCATGGTTTAGAGATTTATGAACGTGTTTTTACAACCAACACCAATTACGCACACCAAGAAATTTCAGATTGGATTGAATTAGAAAAGTTTGCCAATAAGATAGGTTTTCCTGAGCATGGCATTATTTTAAGTAATTCCGATAAATCTGTTTTTTATAAAAACATTACGACTTGGAAGCAATTACAAATCGCTTTTGAGGAGTTAAAGAAAAGTGTTTTCTTAGTTTGTGCGGAGACCGACATGAGAGCTCATCGAAACCCAACTCGAATGTCGGTTATCCGGCAACTAGCAGAAAAATTGGTGGAGAAAATAAAATCTAAGTGCCCCAATTGTAGTACACCAGGCTTTGGAGTTACTTCTACCATTTTTGGGTTACCATGTGAGTGGTGTAAAG
>CAZAHJ010000120.1:0-2572 GCA_964485115.1 uncultured Flavobacterium sp. | reverse complement strand
TAAAGTTAAAAAATTGTTAGTAAATGTAGTGTAACGATTGTCTATTTGAAATTTTTTAATTTTTTATTGAAGCTTTGAAGTGTTGAAATGAAAGAAAGAAAAATTAATACATTTTCAAATTGTTTCATTTTAAAATATAAAAAGTTGTGCCGATAACTGTTTAATTACTATCATTAAAAAAATAACCATAAACCAGACTATTTAATCTTGTATATTCAGTAAACAAATCCCTAATTAGTTAATAAGTTTAGGGAGCCAATCTTTCCAATTTCCAACTAAAATCGTTTTGCACGGAGTATAGCAAACGATCGTGCAAACGATTGGGTCTGCCTTGCCAAAACTCTACCGAAATAGGTCGAACCAAATACCCACCCCAATGTGCAGGTCGTTGTAGGCTAGTCCCTTGGGGAGATGCTTCTAGTTCTTTTAATAGGTTTTCTAAGTATTCTCTATTCGGAATTATTTGACTTTGTGGAGACACGATGGATCCGAGCTGACTGCCAAGTGGTCTGCTTTCAAAATAACCATCTGAAAGATTGGGGGCAATTTTTTCAGCCATTCCTTTAATAATTACCTGACGTTCCAAAGTTGGCCAAAAAAAGGACAATGCTACTTTTGGGTTGGCTTCGATTGCTTTTCCTTTTTCAGACAAATAATTGGTATAAAACACAAAACCTTCGTAAGTAAATTGTTTGAGTAACACAATTCTTGGTTTCGGAAAACCATCCAAGCCATTGGTAACCAAAGTCATGGCATTTACTTCTTCTAATCCTCCAAAATCTTCCACTTCATGAAACCATTGTTTAAATAATTGCATCGGATCTTCCGGCACATCGTTTTCTAACAAAGCCTTTTTTTCGTAAGATTTTCTGTAATCGCTTAGGTCTTTCATTGGTATGTTTTAAAAAAAGCTGCTCTTTAAGGAACAGCTTGTTATTTTTATTGCAATGCTTTTAAAATCTTCTCGTCCATTGGTTTGGTTCGTGGACTAAAAACTTCCACCAAATAGCCTTCTTCATTAATCAAATATTTTTGAAAATTCCACTCTACTTTGGAATCTGAATGTCCGTTCAACTCCTTTTGGGTTAAAAATGCATACAACGGGTGCATGTCTTTTCCTTGCACCGAAATTTTTTCCATCATCGGGAAAGTCACTCCATAATTGGCTTGGCAAAATTCTGCAATTTCTTCATTACTTCCTGGTTCTTGTCCCATGAAATTATTTGCCGGAAAACCTACAATAACCAATCCATTCTCTACATACTTTTCATACAAAGCTTGCAATTCTTTGTATTGCGGGGTTAACCCACATTTAGATGCGGTATTTACCACTAAAATTTTCTTTCCTTTTAAAGAAGAAAAATCAAACTCTTTTCCGTTGATGTCGTTTACTACAAACTGATAAATGCTTTGCTTTTCCATATTTTGTTGTTGAATTGGAATACTTGGTGTTTCTGGGTTAGATTGTGCTTTGTTCTGACAACTAAACAATCCTACCAATGCCAAAGTAAAAATTAATTTTCTCATATGTTTCGTCATTTTTTATCAAATGTAAACAAATTCTTTTCAAAGTAATCTAGTAATGCTAACTTTAATAAGCTGCTAACATTTGTCTATTTTAACGTGAGTTAGACCAAAGCAATAAAATTAAGTGTTTGATACTAAGGCATTATGTAATCAAATATAGAGTTTTCTCTGTGTAACTTTGTTCCCGAAGGCTCGGGATAGTGCATTTTGTTTAATAACTTATTTAGTTGTAACACAAAAGTCACTAAGAAGCACTGAGAACCACAAAGTGTTTCTCACAAACTAATTTATTTGTTTCGTACTCACGTTATTTTAACCTATTTAGTTTTTTGTACTTCCAATAAGTTACTACAGAAAGTATTGTTACAGATGCAACTGTGATATATACAAAATTTGGGGTAATTACTTTATCACCACTTGCATACGAATGCAAACCTACCAAATAAAAATTAACACCAAAGTAGGTCATTAATATAGATGCAAAAGCAAACACACTCATTACATTATAAGCATATAATCCTCTGAAGAATGGTACAAAACGAGCATGAATTACAAATGCATATACCATGATACTTATCAAAGCCCAAGTTTCTTTTGGGTCCCAACCCCAATATCTACCCCAACTTTCGTTGGCCCATTGTCCGCCTAAAAAGTTTCCAATGGTAAGCATGATCAAACCTATGGTAAGAGCCATTTCGTTTACATAAGTAATTTCTTGAATGTTTAATTTCATCTTGGCTTTGTTTTTTTCGGTTGTTAGTAAAATCAATACCAACGACACCAAACCTAAAATAAACCCAAGTGCAAAGGGTCCGTAACTTGCCACAATTACTGCCACGTGAATCATTAACCAATAAGAATCTAATACCGGTTGCAAGTTGGCAATGGCAGGGTCGGTCCAGTTCCAATGGGCAATCATCAAAATCATCGAAGCTACAAACGTACCGGAGGCAACGGTTAATTTAGATTTTCTTCCAAAAGCAAGGGTAAAGAAAATGGTTGCCCATGCCACATAAATCATGGATTCATAGGCATCACTCCACGG
>CAZAHJ010000119.1:0-2623 GCA_964485115.1 uncultured Flavobacterium sp. | reverse complement strand
TGGTATTCCACTTGCCCTTCTTTGAGACCCTTGTCGCCAATGGTGTGCTTTTTCTTGTTCAGTAGTCAAAAAACATGAGTCATCCAATTGAACCGATTGGCAGTTGAAACAAAAAAAGTAATCCTTCTGTTGGTATTGATAGAAAGGTTGGGTAGTTTGCGTACAAATTCTGCAAACCATGCCTTAAATTTTAATTCCCGGAGGTAAAAATTGTTTAAAAGAATGGTTTTTTCTAAACAAAGTCACAATTTTAGGATGTGTAGGAACCACTTTCCATTTTTTTTCTTCTGCAATTTCTAGTATGGTTGTAATGAAATCTTTCACAAAGCCTTCTTCTGTATCTTCTGGAATATGTAGTTTGGTTAAAAATATTTTTCTTTCCTGTAAAGCATATTCCACCACTGCCATTCCATAATCGGTATTGGCTTCAAATTGTCTTAAAAGCGTGTTGTCTTTTATCACCATAACACTTCTTTTTAAAGTAGGTACAAAATTAAGGATTTTACTTTTAATGAATAATAACCTTAACATTCGGAGTCTGTTATAATTTTAATTTTATTAAAGTTTTCTTATTCTTGTTTTGAATGATATCCTAATAGTTTTTGTAACTTTATACATAATTTTTGTATGCAACAAGTGATTTATTGGATGCCAGGAATGGCTGCAAGTTCCAAGATTTTTGAAAGAATTCAGTTAGATGAAAACTTATACCAATCCTTTTTTTTGGAATGGGAGTTACCCACAGAAAACGAATCCCTTCGAGCATATGCAGCCAGAATGTGCGAAAAAATTATCCATCCAAATCCAATACTTATTGGAGTTTCTTTTGGAGGTATTTTGGTGCAAGAAATGGCAAAGGTCATTCCCACTCTGCAAGTAATCATCATTTCGAGTGTCAAATGCAACCAAGAGTTGCCTCCACCAATGCAATTGGCCAAAAAAACCAAAGTGCATAAATTATTGCCCACCGGAATTTTCACCAATTTATCTGTTTTAACCAAGTTTGCTTTTGGAGATTACGTAAAACAACGAGTAAAGTTGTATGAAATTTATTTGGCAAGAAAGGAAAAGGTATACTTAGATTGGGCTATTGACCAAGTAGTGAATTGGGATAGAGAAGTCCCTGATCCAAACATCATTCACATTCACGGAGATAAAGACGAAGTATTTCCTGCAAAGTATTTACTGCCATATAAGCAAGTAAAAGGAGGTACCCACCTGATGATTTTAAACCGATTTAGATGGTTTAATGAAAATTTGTCAAAAATTTTAAATTCCAATTCGTTACCGTAAAATAATTAATTATATTGTGCTTTTATTTTAAAGAAGTATGAAGAAGTTAAAAGTATGGATATTAGTATTGGTGGGTTTAGGAGTTGTTTTGTTAATGATTCAAGCGAGAGACAATCCTTTGGATTTGTACCAAAATTGGTTGCCGAAAAATGTGCATTTTGCTGAAGAGCCTACCCCTATAGAAATTCCGGATGTTAGAGAGCGTTTAGATAGAGAGTTGCTGGTAAATGCCAATTGGCATTCCAACACTTTTTTAATGATCAAAAGAGCCAACAGAGCTTTTCCGGTAATGGAGCTAATCTTAAAACAATACGGCATTCCAGACGATTTTAAATATTTGGCAGTGATAGAGAGTGGTTTAATAAATGCGGTTTCTCCTGCCGGAGCAAGAGGTATTTGGCAATTTATGCCTGAAACTGCAAAAATGTATGGTTTGGAAGTGAGCAATCAAGTAGATGAAAGATATCATTTACAAAAGTCTACCGAAGCTGCGTGTAAATATTTATTAGATGCCAAAAAAAAATATGGCAATTGGACGTTGGCAGCGGCTTCGTATAATGCAGGAATGCAAGGAATTCAAAACCGATTAGACCAACAAAAATCATCTAATTATTACGATTTACATTTTGGAGAAGAAACTTCGAGATATGTTTTTAGAATTATTGCCATGAAAGAAGTGATGGAAAATGCCCAAAAATATGGCTATCGTTTAAGCTCTCAAGAATTATATTACCAACCTTCGGTAGAAACCATAAAAATATCCGAAAGCATTCCGAGTTTGGTAGATTTTGCCCTTCAAAACGGCATGAACTACAAGGAATTAAAATTACTTAACCCTTGGTTACGAGAAGATAAATTAACAGTAACTAACAGCAAAAGTTACGAAATAGCAGTACTTAAAAAATAAAAAGATGAGTGCAAATACCATTTTATTTTTGATTTTAACCGGCATTGCAGCTGGAGTGTTAAGCGGTTTAGTTGGTGTAGGAGGAGGGGTAGTAATGGTACCTATGTTGGTTTGGATTGGATTTTCACAACACCAAGCCCAAGGGACTAGTTTGGCAGTACTTTCGGTTCCTGTTACTTTATTAGCCGCTATGAATTATTACAAAGAGGGATATTTAAATTGGAAATATGCACTAATCATAGCTGTATTTTTTGTAATAGGAGGTTTTTTAGGAAGTAAATTAGCCGTTGGAATGGACCAAAAAGTGATCAAAAAAATATTTGGGGTTATTTTGCTTTTTGTTGCCGGAAAAATGATTTTTGATAAATAATTTTTAATATTTCATTTTTCTAATTTCTCTTCTAGATTAATTTGTTTATAAAT
>CAZAHJ010000118.1:0-2717 GCA_964485115.1 uncultured Flavobacterium sp. | reverse complement strand
GAGCAGGTTATCATCATGAACGACCACCAAAAAAATAGATTAGCAAGAAAAGTAGTCAAATCCTTATACAATACCGTTGCAGGTAAAAAAATTGCTTTTTTAGGTTGGGCTTTTAAAAAGGATACCAACGACACCAGAGAATCCGCAGCAATTTATGTGGCTGATACGCTAATAAATGAACAAGCAGATATTGCGGTGTATGACCCAAAAGTTTCTGAAAAGCAAATGTTGAATGATTTGAATTATTTACAAAGCAGAAGTAACGTAGAAAACCAAAAAGCGGTAAAAACTTCAGCAAATGCTTATGAAGCTTGTAAAAATGCCCATGCCATATTAATTTTAACCGAATGGGATGAATTCAAAACACTTGATTGGGAAAAAGTGTATCAAAACATGTTGAAACCAGCATTTATTTTTGATGGAAGAAATTTATTAGAGAGAGGAACATTGGAAAAAATAGGGTTTATTTATCACGGAACGGGAAAATAAAATGGAGCAAAAAAAAATATTAATTACAGGAGGAGCCGGATTTATTGGCTCACATGTCGTAAGACAATTTGTTCAAAGCTATCCAAACTATCAAATATATAATTTAGATGCTTTGACCTATGCAGGTAACCTAGAAAATTTAAAAGATATTGAATCGGCTTCCAATTATCATTTTATCAAAGCGGATATTACCGAAGCCTCTTTGGTTCAAGAAATTTTTGAACGTCATCAGTTTGATGGTGTAATTCACTTGGCAGCTGAATCGCATGTAGATAGATCTATTTCCGATCCTTTAGCTTTTGTTAAAACCAATGTATTTGGTACTGTAAATTTGTTAAATGCTGCGAAAAGCATCTGGAAAAATAATTCCGAGAACAAACGATTTTACCACATTAGTACGGATGAAGTTTATGGAACTTTAGGAGAAACAGGTTTTTTTACAGAAGAAACCCCATATGCACCTAATTCTCCTTATTCTGCATCCAAAGCAAGCTCTGATCACTTTGTAAGAGCTTACGGAGAAACTTACCATTTACCCATAGTTATAAGTAACTGTTCCAATAATTATGGTCCAAATCATTTTCCCGAAAAATTAATTCCTCTTTTTATCAATAATATCATTGAAAAAAAACCTTTACCGGTTTATGGCGATGGCAATTATACCAGGGATTGGTTGTATGTTGTAGATCACGCAAGAGCAATCGATATAATATTTCATCAAGGAGAAAACCACGAAACCTACAACATTGGTGGATTCAATGAATGGAAAAACATTGAATTGGTAAAACTTTTATGCGAATTGATGGATAAAAAACTAGGAAGAACTCAAGGCACTTCTTCACAATTGATCACTTTTGTTAAAGACAGACCTGGACACGACTTGCGTTATGCCATTGATGCAACAAAAATCCAACGAGAATTAGGTTGGGAACCAAGTGTAACTTTTGAACAAGGTTTACAAATTACCATTGATTGGTATTTTGAAAACCAAGAATGGTTAAAAAATGTAACAACCGGAAATTATCAAACTTATTATCAAAACCAATATTCTATTTAAACTATATGCCTTGGTATGCTCTATACACAAAACCTCGAAGCGAAAAAAAAGTTGCCTTGGAATTAAATTTAAAAGGTTTTGATGCATATTGTCCAACTGTAACAACCGTTAGACAATGGAGTGATCGAAAAAAGAAAGTAGAGATTCCATTGATTCCTTCTTATTTATTTATTAATATCTCTCCAAATACTTTTGAAAAAGTTTTAATAGTACCCGGAATTTTAAAAATTTTATATTGGAACGGAAAACCGGCAATAATTTCGGAAAAAGAAATTAAAGCTTTAAAAAATTTCGAAAATGGCACCTATCAGCATGTTTCTGTAGAAAATTATAAAATAGGCGACAAAATTATTATAACTGATGGTCCGTTTAAAAACTTTGAAGGTATTGTGCATCAAACAAGTTCTAATAAATTGACAATTATTTTACCAAGCTTGGGAATGAAAGTAATTTTGGAAAAATAAATTTCATGTTATTTAATGTCTCTTATAATGAACCTAAAATTAACCAAGCCATTGAGGTGTTGGTTGGCAAACCGTTCGGATTGTTTGAAAATATCAAACTTAATGGAACAGGTTCTCCTCGGTTACTTATTCACAAAGCAAGTGAAGAAATTCAAACTTTATTAGATTATGATCATAATTTAAATTATTGTAACATCGAATTAAGGCCTAAAGGAATCATCATTAGGTTTCGATCTTTATTAGAAACCTATGGTTTGGCTATACCGTACTATAAATTGGTTGTATTTAAACCTGCTAATTACCTATCTATTCATGCAGAACATCATTTGATGTCAATAGAGTTTCCAGCAAAAAATGCTGGAATACATCAATTTTATGAAAAAATGATGGCTCAGAAAGTAAAAAACACACCAACAAATGTTGATGATTTGTGATACCTTTGCTTAAAAGAAACTTATCATGGAAATATTTTTTTTGGTTTTTGTTGCTCTTTTTTCAGTAATTAATCCATTAGGATGTATCCCAATTTTTGTTGGATTAACACAAGACTACACCAAACAAGAAAGAAGAAGAGTTGCTTTGTGGGCAGCAATTGATGTGGCTTTAATTTTATTGGTTTCTTTTTTTGTTGGAGAATATGTACTTCAATTTTTTGGAATAAGTATTGATGCTTTGCGAATTGCAGGTGGTTTGATTATTGCCAGTTC
>CAZAHJ010000117.1:0-2779 GCA_964485115.1 uncultured Flavobacterium sp. | reverse complement strand
CTGTGTTAGGGCCGAAACGAATTTCTTTAATCTCATTATTTATAGCATTGGACTTTTGCTCCTTCATTTTTTTCTTTTGTTCGTACAAGAATTTATTGTAGTCTACAATTTTACAAACAGGAGGATCAATATTTGGGGAAATTTCAACAAGGTCTAACTCTAAACGTCTGGCTAACTCTAAAGCTTCGGAAATAGGTAAAACAGTAGGTTCTACATTTTCGCCAACCACACGAACCATAGGAGCGCTGATGAATTGGTTAATTTTGTGTAACGGTTCTCTTCTACCTCTTTTTGGACGATTGGTGTTGTTGTTATTGTTGGGTTTTTTCTTTGGTAGTGCCAATTATATATATAAATTAATTAATTCAATTGTTTTGCTATTTCTTCATTTACGTAATTTATAAATGCTTCAACAGTCATTGCGCCTAAATCTTCTCCACCTTGTTTTCTAACAGTTACAGTGTTGTCTCCTTGTTCTTTCTCTCCAATAATCAACATCAAAGGGAGTTTTTTTAACTCTGCATCTCTTATTTTTTTTCCGGTTTTTTCAGACCTATCGTCAATGAGGGCGCGAATATCGTGTTTTTTTAGAATATTTAAAACTTTTTCTGAATATTCTTGATATTTTTCAGATATTGGAAGTAATATAACCTGTTCTGGACTCATCCACAAAGGAAATTTACCTGCATAATGTTCCAATAAGAAGCCAATAAATCGTTCGTGAGTACTCAATGGTGCTCTATGAAGGATTAAAGGACGTTCTTTTTCGCTTTTTTCATTGATGAAATATAAATCAAATCTTTCTGCTTGTGCAAAATCAACTTGATTAGTCGCTAATGTGAATTCTCTTCCAATAGCACTCCATATTTGAATATCGATTTTTGGACCATAAAATGCCGCTTCATCCTCAACTTCTATGTATGGAATATTGGCTGACTGCAACACTTTTCTAACCATGTCCTCAGTTTCTTTCCACATTTCTGGAGCATCAATGTATTTTTGCCCCAGTTTTTTAGGGTCATGTTTACTAAAGCGCATGACATATTTATCGATACCAAACACTTTGAAATATTTAACATACAAATCGTTCACAGCCTTAAATTCTTGTTCAAATTGGGCTTTTGTACAATAAATATGTGCATCATTCATTTGTAATGAGCGCACTCTCATTAATCCAAATAACTCACCTGTTTGTTCATATCTGTAGCAGGTTCCATATTCTGCGTATCTGATAGGCAAGTCACGGTATGACTTAGGTGTTGCTGCAAATATTTTGTGGTGATGCGGGCAATTCATGGCTTTTAGGTAGTAATTAATACCATCTAATTCCATAGGTGGGAACATGCTGTCTTTATAGTAAGGCAAGTGTCCGCTTTTTAAGTACATACTTTCTTTAGCAATATGAGGAGATTTTACTCTCATATATCCCGCTTCTTTTTCTGTCTTTTTAGCGAATTCTTCTAATTTCTCAATAATTGCTGCACCTTTTGGTAACCATAATGGCAATCCTGGTCCAACATCATCATCAAATGCAAAAATCTCTAAATCTTTTCCTAAAACCCTGTGGTCGCGCTTCTTGGCTTCCTCTAGCATTAATAAATACTCGTCCAACTCTGATTTTTTCGGAAACGTGATTCCATAAACACGGGTTAGTTGTTTGTTTTTTTCATCACCTCTCCAATAAGCGCCCGCAATGTTCAACAACTTAATCGCTTTAATAAATCCAGTATGAGGAAGGTGAGGACCTTTACACAAATCTGTAAAATCGCCTTGTGAGTAAAAAGTGATGTCTCCATCATTTAATTCATTAATCAATTCGAGTTTGTATGGGTCGCCTTTTTGGGTAAAATATTCTATGGCTTCGGCTTTACTGACTTCTTTTCTGTTGAATTGGCTTTCTTTTTTTGCCAATTCTTGCATTTTTTTCTCAATGGTGTTTAAATCTTCAACACTCAATTTTTTTCCATCCAAATCAACATCATAATAAAAACCATTGTCAATTGCAGGACCAATACCAAATTTTACACCTGGATATAAAGATTCTAATGCCTCAGCAAATAAATGCGCCGATGAATGCCAAAAGGTAGATTTTCCTTCTTTGTCTTCCCATTTTAATAAACTTAAGGTTGAGTCTTCCGTTATTGGACGATTTAATTCAACGACTTTGCCATTTACTTTCGCCGCAATAATAACTCTTGCCAATCCTTCACTAATACTTTTAGCGATGGAATAAGCATCAGTTCCAATTGGTACTATTTTAATAGTTCCATCTGGTAATGTGATTTTGATTTCTGACATATAAAAAAGGATTGCAAAGATAATTATTTACCTCAATTTTTTTAGTCCATTTTTTTGACTAAAAGTTTGATTAATTTCTTGCCTTAATTTAGGTGGTTTATAATTTCTGTTTTTAGAATTAAGTTCTGATCACCTGTTTCCAAGTTTTTCAACATTACTTTACCTTCTTTTAGTTCGTTTTCACCAACTATTACAGCCCATTTTATTTGCTTGTTATTAGCATAGTCTAATGGTTTTTTAAGTTTTGAAACTTGTGGATAAACTTCAACTTTTAAATTTTGAGTTCTTAATTCGGTTGCCAATGGTAAACAATATTCAAAGGAAGGTTCGTCCATTGCACAAAAGATTAAGTCAGTAAAATTTTGTTTAACTTCATCAAAAAGATTGAGTTCTTCCATTAAGTCATATATTCTGTCTATCCCAAAGGAAATTCCAACGCCTGAAATTCCACTCAACCCAAACATGCCGGTTAGGTTGTCAT
>CAZAHJ010000116.1:0-2803 GCA_964485115.1 uncultured Flavobacterium sp. | reverse complement strand
TCTGTAGGTTATTCTTGCTTTACTTAAGTCATAAGGACTCATTTCTAATTTCACTCTATCCCCTGGTAACAATTTGATATAGTGCATACGCATTTTACCAGAGATGTGAGCAATTACCACGTGACCATTTTCTAACTCCACACGAAACATCGCATTGGATAATGATTCAATAATGGTTCCGTCTTGTTCTATTGCAGATTGTTTTGCCATAATAAACTTAGTTAAGCTACTGCTTTTCTATTTTTACCAGTTTTCATCAACCCGTCATAATGTCTGTTCAACAAATAGGAATTTACTTGCTGAATGGTATCGATTGCAACTCCAACCATGATCAACAAAGAAGTACCTCCGAAAAACATTGCCCAGTTAGGAGTAATACCCATCAAGTTCATGATAATTGCCGGAAACACTGCAATCAAAGCCAAGAACAAAGAACCAGGAAAAGTAATCAAAGACATTACTTTGTCTAAGAAGTTTGAAGTTTCTTCCCCTGGACGAATCCCAGGAATAAAACCACCACTTCTTTTTAAATCGTCAGCCATTTTGTTTGTAGGAACTGTAATTGCAGTGTAGAAATAAGTAAATACAACAATCAACAAAGCAAAAACAATATTATAAGCCAAACCAAACATGTCGCTAAATGCAGCTGTAACCGATTGTGCACTGTCACTTGAAGAGAACATAGACAATCCAGCTAATGCAGCAGGAATAAACATGATTGCCTGAGCAAAAATAATAGGCATTACACCAGCAGAGTTTAAACGTAAAGGGATAAACTGTCTGTTACCACCCATCAAATCTTGTTCAAATTCACCTCCTGCAGTTCTTCTGGCATATTGTACAGGTACTTTACGAACCGCCATGGTAAGTAAAATAGACGCAACAATAATTAATAACCAGATAATGATTTCGAAGATAAACAACATCGGACCACCATTATTTTGAGAAATGGTTGATACAAATTCTTGAACAATTGACTGAGGTAATCTGGCAATAATACCAACCATGATCAATAATGAAATACCATTTCCTATTCCCTTATCTGTAATTTTTTCACCCAACCACATTGCAAATACAGTACCGGTGGTTAAAATCATTACAGAAGAAAATACGAATACAGAAGAACTTATTTCCTGAGAAATAGCACTTGGAATTGATTTGTATAAATTAAAAATGTAACCAGGACCTTGCACTAAAGTGATTAAGATAGTTAACCAACGAGTAATCTGGTTGATTTTCTTTCTTCCACTTTCTCCTTCTTTTTGAAGTTTTTGCAAATATGGAATGGCAATACCCATTAACTGCACCACAATAGATGCAGAAATGTATGGCATAATTCCTAATGCAAAAACAGAAGCTTGTGAAAAGGCACCTCCGGTAAACATATCTAACAAACCACCAATTCCTTGTCCAGTTTGCGAAGCTAATCCTTCTAATTTATTGGCATCTACACCAGGAAGTGTTACTTGAGCACCAAAACGATACACCAAAAGTAACCCTAGGGTTACCATGATGCGATTCTTAAGCTCTTCAATTTTCCAGATGTTGGAGATAGATTCTATAAATTTTTTCATAACAAATTATAAAGTGATTGCCTCACCACCAGCAGCTTCGATAGCAGATTTAGCTGTAGCAGTAAATTTATTAGCGGTTACTTTTAACTTTGTTTTTAATTCGCCTCTTCCTAAAATTTTTATTAAATCGTTCTTAGAAGCCAAACCAAAAGCAGCGAAATCATGCAAAGAAATAGTATCAGTTACTTTTCCAGCTTCTACTAAAGACTGTAAAGTATCTAAGTTAACTCCTTGGTATGCTACTCGGTTAATGTTGTTAAATCCAAATTTAGGAACACGTCTTTGTAATGGCATTTGACCACCTTCAAAACCGATCTTTTTGGAATAACCAGAACGAGATTTAGCTCCTTTGTGACCTCTTGAAGCAGTACCACCTTTACCAGAACCTTGACCTCTTCCTAGTCTTTTATTTTGATTTTGGGTAGAACCTGCAGCAGGTTGTAAATTACTTAAATCCATTGTATGATAATATTTTATTTAGTTTCCACAGAAACTAAGTGTTTAACTTTTTTAACCATTCCTAAGATAGCAGGGGTAGCATCGTGCTCTACAGCCTGACCTAATCTTCTCAAACCAAGGGATTCCAAAGTTCTCTTTTGAGTTTCTGGACACTTGATTTTACTTTTTGTTTGTGTTACAATTATTTTTGACATCTCGAATGTTTTTAACCTTTAAACACTTTATCTAAAGAAATTCCACGTTGCTTAGCAACCGTAGCTGCACTTCTCATTTGTAACAAAGCATCAAAAGTTGCTTTTACCACATTGTGAGGGTTACTAGAACCTTGAGACTTCGACAATACATCGTGTACTCCTACTGATTCTAAAACCGCACGTACAGCACCACCAGCAATAACTCCGGTACCGTGAGATGCAGGCATTAAAAATACTCTTGCACCACCAAATTTACCTTTTTGCTCATGAGGAACAGAGTGCCCGCTTAATGGAACTCTAACTAAGTTTTTCTTAGCATCTTCTACAGCTTTAGCAATAGCTTCAGATACATCCTTAGATTTTCCTAA
Organism: uncultured Flavobacterium sp.; assembly: GCA_964485115.1. Taxonomy (GTDB): domain Bacteria; phylum Bacteroidota; class Bacteroidia; order Flavobacteriales; family Flavobacteriaceae; genus Flavobacterium. The sequence goes on along the minus strand of CAZAHJ010000116.1, from coordinate 208 downwards.
ACCATGACCAACCACACCGTGCTCATCACCAACCACAACAATAGCAGAAAAACCGAAAGCTCTACCTCCTTTTGTTACTTTAGTTACACGATTTACACTTACCAAACGGTCTTTTAATTCTAAACCACTTGGTTTAACGATTTCTACGTTTCTGTATTTCTGATACATGATTCTTAAAATTTAAGTCCTGCAGATCTTGCTCCTTCTG
>CAZAHJ010000115.1:0-2841 GCA_964485115.1 uncultured Flavobacterium sp. | reverse complement strand
ACGGTGGTTGTAGCTCAGTTGGTTAGAGCGTCGGATTGTGGTTCCGAAGGTCGTGGGTTCGAGACCCATCATCCACCCAAAAGCCTTGAGAAATCAAGGCTTTTTTATTTGATGCTACCATTAGATTTAGCTAATTTTAATTTCATTTTTTTGAGTTGATTTACATCGAAAATTTCTAATGATGAAGAGTCTTTAGGATGAATTAGCGTGATATTTTCATCATCCTTTTCATCAAACTTTCCATCTGAATTAGAGTCTATTTTAAAGCTAATGCAAATTTTATTCTGTTTAGGTAATAAATTCCATTTTTCTACGAAGGAATTCATTGGTGAAATTAAATGCAATTGTTTGTTTATCATATCATAAACATACAATTTTTTGTATCCCTTTTTTCTTTTATTGTAATGATAGACTTCTAAAAACAAATAATTCTCCCATTCAGTTCCTTTTAACTTTTGACTATTTTCAAGCTTTGAACTTGACCTATATTCATTATCATCCTCTTCATTAATTGTTTTGTTAGTATTAAAGTATATGATTTTATCGATCAATACCGATTCTTCAAATAATAACTTCTCGATATTTCCTTCTTTATCAATAACTGCAATGTTCAAATATTGTTGGTATGGAAGTTCTTTGTCAACATATTTTTCTCCAACTAATATTGGTAAAAATATAGTACTCGTGTTATCAAAAGTTAGTGGTTCACCAAAATATACTTTGGTGTTTTCTAAGTAGTAATTTTCTTTTTCTGTTAAAGTTGTATCTCTATTTTTTATGACTATTTGATCAAGTTCTTCTCTGTTTTTGTTACTAACAGTTTGGTCACAATTAAAAAATAGTAATGCCATGCAAAAGCACAGCATTAAATTAAGATTTTTCTTAAAAGTATTACTTCCCATCCTTATCCACTTTAGGTCTTTCTGCAGCATTGGCCAATTCCCAAGCAACTGCAAAAGCTAATTTGGTTCTTTTGGTCAATAATGGATAGTCAATTTTATCTGGGGTATCGGTTGGTTTGTGGTAATCGTCATGAACACCATTGAAATAAAATATTGCTGGAATTCCATTTTTGGCAAAGTTGTAATGGTCAGAACGATAATAAAAACGATTTGGTTCGTTGATGTCGTTGTAACGGTAATCTAGTTCCAGATTGATATAATCTTTATTTGCTTTTTCTGAAATGTTATGCAAATCAGTGCTCAATCTATCTGAACCAATTACATATACATAATTGTTGTTACTTTCCATTCCTTTTGCTCTTCTTCCAATCATATCAATATTGATATTTGCGATAGTATTGGCTAAAGGATACAAAGGGTTTTGGGCATAAAATCTGGAACCATGTAAACCATGTTCTTCTCCAGTAACATGTAAAAACAAAATAGATCTCCTAGGACCTTTTCCATCGGTTTTTGCTTTTTGAAAAGCTCTAGCAATTTCAACCAAAGCAACGGTTCCAGAGCCATCATCGTCAGCACCATTATACACTTCTCCATTTTTCATTCCTACATGATCGTAATGTGCACTAATTACAAGAATTTCCTCTTTTTTATCTGTTCCTTCAATAAATGCCCAAATGTTTTCGGAATCATTCAATGGCAATGGTCCGAATGCTTTTTTAAAAAAACTTGCTGGAATTGGTTGGTAAAAATCTTTGGCAATAGGAGGGAAGGAAACTCCCATTTGTTGGTATTGTGCAATCAAGTATTTTCCAGCTTTTTTTTGACCCTCTTCCCCAGTATTTCTTCCTTGCATCGAATCTGAAGCAACAATATACAAATCTCTTTTTAAACGAGATTTTTGAATGTAATCTATATATTTTTTAGCTTTTCCGGATAGTTCAGTTGTACTTGAGTTTTCTGAGTTGGTTTTATTGCTTGAGCAATTCCATAATAAAAAGGCGGTTAGTAGGAAGCTTATTTTCTTCATAAAGTGTTTTAATTAGTAATTTCAAATCTATTGTTTTTTTGGATTGGTTGAAACATGAGTGTAAAAATTAACTTAATTTAAACAAAAAAAGGATGGCTTTGACACCATCCTTTTTCCATGTATTTGAAAAGGGTCATTATCCCATGTATTCACCACCATCCATTTCTTGTTTACGTGGTTGACGCTCTTTTTCGTTTTTCTTTTGGTTAAAACGATACGTTAAACTTAGCGTAAATTGTCTCACTCTCCATTGTACATCTGAATAGGAACGCAACACATCTGGAACTTCGGCACTAAAAATTCTTCTCCTAGAATTAAACACATCGCTAATGTTAAAAGCAACCGTTGCTTTGTCTTTAAGTACATCTTTACTAAATGCCAAATTCATTGCAGCAATGCCAAAGGTTTTACCTTGAGCAGTTTTTTCGGGTGCATTGTATGTAATATTGGTTTGCCAATCTACTTTACCAGGTAAGGTAATTTTAGAGTTTAAACGAGCAAACCATGTAAATGCTACCACATCTAAATTAATAGACTTTAGTTCGTCGTTAACTCCTAAGTAAGCAAACTCTCCACTGGTTTCGTTTCTAAAAAAGTTGTAGTTGTTATTAATTCTCCACCATTTAAAAGGAGAATAATTAAAAGTAACTTCAAATCCCATACGTTGATTGGTTCCAACGTTAGCAGGACCAGTAAACAAAATTGGTACACCATCTTCGTTTAAAATACCTGATTCTCTTCGGATAAACTGAAATGGTTGATCGGTATGATTAAAGTAAGCAGAAGCATTTAGGGTTAATTTTCCGTAACGTTTTAAATATCCAAAATCAATGGCATGTGTTAACGAAGGATCTAAATCCGGATCTCCTCTAAATATATTTACGTTACTAGAAATGTCAGAAAAAGGGT
>CAZAHJ010000114.1:0-2878 GCA_964485115.1 uncultured Flavobacterium sp. | reverse complement strand
TACTTATCGGGTAAACACCCATTGGTTTTTCTTAGACAAACTTTCGTCAAAACGATAACCTTCATAGTCAAAGTTTTTCAAGTCTTCCGGGTTTTGCAGTTGGTGGTCAATAGCATAGCGAACCATCAATCCACGAGCTTTTTTGGCAAAGAAGCTGATCATTTTCAATTTGCCGTCTTTGTAATCTTTAAATTCAGGTGTAATGATTGGTACTTTGATTTTTTTGGCATCTATTGCTGAAAAATATTCTTTACTTGCCAAATTCACCAACACTTCATTTTCTTGTAAAGTTTCGTTGAGATGTTTGGTTAGAGTTTCTTTCCAAAACTCGTATAAGTTTTTTTTGGTTCCAATTGCCAAATTGGTTCCCATTTCCAAACGATAAGATTGCATTAAATCGAGTGGTTTCAATATCCCATACAAACCTGATAAAATGCGAAGATTTTCTTGTAAATATTCTATCTTTTCTAAAGGAATGGTATAAGCATCTAACCCTGTATACACATCTCCATCAAACATGTAAATGGCCGGACGTGCATTGTTTTGGGTAAATGGCAATTGCCAATCTTGGTTGCGTTGCCAGTTTAATTCAGCCAATCTATCAGAAATTTCCATCAACTCCATCAATTGTTTTGGTGTTTTTTTTCGCAATGATTTTTGAATCGTTTCTGCTTGTTTTAAAAACACAGCTTCCGTAAACTCTTTAGTCGGAATAACTGCTGATTCATTTAATGATTTGGCTGGGGATATTACAAACTTCATAAAAATCGAATTTGTACAAATTTAAAAAAGTTACAAGTTAACTTTCGTTAAAATTAATGAAAGTTGTAGCAAAGGAAATTTTAGTTGGTGCTATACTTTATGAAGCTATCAAATAAATTAAAATTTAATTTTTTATTGTAATTGCCAATGCTCTTGTTAACTAACTCAACCCTGATATTTTTCCGTGTGCATCAATTTTGATGTTTTCTGCATTGGGTTTATCCGGTAAGCCTGGCATTCGCATGATATCTCCTAAAATAGGAATCACAAAACCTGCACCGTTGGCCCATTCCAATTCACGAACGGTGACTTTAAATCCGGTCGGTCTGCCACGCAAACTCTCTTTGTCGGAAAAACTCTTTTGGGTTTTTGCCATACAAACCGGAAGTTGGTCTATTCCAAATGCTCTCCAAATGTTTATTTGCTGTTTGGCTTTTGGCAAAATTTCCACACCATCAGCTCCGTAAATTTTGGTGGCTATGGCATGCATTTTATCTTCTAAAGAGTCAGTTAATGCATACAACTCTTTCTTGTTTGGAGGATAATTTTCTAAGTGATGAAGCAATGAACTTGCGACTTCTTTCATTCCCTCTCCCCCTCGTGCAAACCCTTTGGCAACCACTGCTTTGGTTTGGTATTTGGCAGCACAAGCTTCTACCAATGCAACTTCTTCTTGGGTATCTGTTGGAAAACTATTGATAACCACCAAAGGTTGGTAACCAAATTGTTGAATGTTTTCAATATGTTTTTCCAAATTTGGCATTCCTGCAGCCACACTCTCCATGCTTGGTTCATCGTAAGCTGCTTTATTGGCACCACCATGGTGACGCAAAGCACGAATGGTAACTACCAAAACGACGGCAGCGGGGGTTAACTTTCCAGCTCTGCATTTGATATGGAAAAATTTTTCTGCTCCTAAGTCTGCACCAAAGCCCGCTTCTGTTACTACGTAATCTGCCAAACTCATGCCTGTTTTGGTAGCAATCAAACTATTGGTTCCTTGGGCAATACTTGCAAATGGACCTCCGTGTAAGATAGCTGGATTTCCCTCTAAAGTTTGTACCAAATTAGGTTTGATGGCATCTTTTAACAACACTACCATTGCATCTACCACATGTAACTCTTTGGCATATACCGGATTTCCATCAAAAGAATTTCCGATAAAAATATTGCCAATGCGTTCTTTTAAATCTTCTAAATCTTTGCTCAAACACAATATTGCCATAATTTCAGAGGCAGGAGTGATGTTAAAACCCTCCTGACGAGGCATGCCATGGGCACTTCCTCCTAAACCAATCACAATGTTACGCAAAGCTCTATCGTTCATATCCATCACCCGTTTCCAAACAATAGTTCGTGGATCCATGTTTAAGTTAGATGTTTTACCTTGCAAGTGATTATCAATCACAGCTGAGAGCAAATTATTTGCTTTTTCGATGGCAGAAAAATCACCCGTAAAATGCAAATTGATGTCTTCCATCGGAATTACTTGCGAATAACCACCACCTGCTGCACCACCTTTCATCCCAAAAACCGGCCCCAAAGAAGGCTCTCGCAAAACTGCTACGGATTTTTTACCCAAAGCACATAGTCCGTCATGTAAGCCAACACTTATGGTAGTTTTGCCCTCTCCGGCTGGAGTTGGGCTAATAGCTGTGACCAAGATCAATTTGCTTTGCTGCACCTTTTCCTCATCTATCAAATGCAACGGAAGCTTTGCTTTGTACTTTCCGTAAAACTCTAAATCATCTGAGGCTATCTGTAATTTTTCTGCAATGTTTTGGATTGGTTGTATGGCAGCACTTTGGGCAATTTCAATATCTGTTAACATGATTTTACATTTTAAAAGCGTGAAATTAGAACATTTTAACGGGAAAAAAACCAACATTTATGATGTTTATGAGAATATAATTATTGAATATAAATAATTTTGGATTGGTAATCATCTACAATAATTACTTTGTCAAAACAATTATATAAACAAAACGCTCAATTGTTTTAAAAAATATCAGAAGGACTTAAGGAGACAAGGATGTCGATATTTCAAATTCCTCCCAATTTTATCCATCATGTTGCCGTAGATGGCGTTACGGGGTCTTGCCATGAATACCAACTC
>CAZAHJ010000113.1:0-3042 GCA_964485115.1 uncultured Flavobacterium sp. | reverse complement strand
TCTCGGTATTTAGTGGCTTACGCGATTTTAGCTTGTCGTTTTTACAGCAATTAGATCCGGATTTCAAAGCAACTCCAATTTCAGGAAAAACTTTTGTGATTACTCCAAACCAAGAAAACCAGCTCAAACAATTGGATGGCATAGTTGCTTTTAGCAAAGTTTTGGAGGAACGTGTGGTGTTTCATTTTCAGGAAAAAGATTTTATTGCTTACATAAAAGGGGTAGATCCAAACTATACTTTGGTAAACCAAATGGAAGACCAAATAGAACTAGGTGCTTGGTTGGAACCCAATTCCAACGAAGCAGTGGTTGGGTATGGCATAGCCAACAAACTAGGCATGGGAATTGCCCAAGCCAACCAACAATTTCAGGCAAGAGCTGTAAAGCCTGGCAAAGGCAGTTTGGATGTATTTAGCAATGCTTTTGTTTCGGTTGATTTGTTGCCTGTTGGTGTGTATTTTGTGAATGACGAGTACCATAACAAATATGTGTTTACTTCTGCAATTGTTGCACAAGAATTGTTGCAATTAAAACCCAACCAATTTAGCGGTATTGAGTTTAAAACCAACGGAGCTATTTCGCAAAAAAAATTAGAAGAATCGCTGCAAAAAATATTCGGAAACAATTTGCAACTCAAAAACCGAAACGAGCTCAACGAAACATTGCTCCGCATGTTAAACACCGAAAATTTAATGCTGTATTTGATTTTTTTGTTGGTGCTTGGTTTGCTTTTATTCACCCTAATCGGTACTTTATTTATGATGATTTTAGACAAGCAAACAGATTTAAACACTTTTAGAAGTTTTGGCATTACCTGACAGCAATTGCAACAAGTTTTTATGTACCAAGGAGTATTGATTTGCAGCATTGGTGGTGCTCTTGGATTGGTCCTCGGTATGGTAGTGGTTTGGATTCAGTGGGAGTTTCAACCCATTATGATCAACGATTTTATGGCCTATCCGGTAAAATTTAAAATAGCCAATATTGGTATTGTACTGCTTACCATTTTGTCGTTAGGAAGTTTGGCTTCTTATTTTGCCAGCAAAAAAGTTTCCGGTAAGTTGTTGGGGAAATGATTTGTTACCCCACCAAATGCAGGTAATGCTCCGGAATTTCTTTTAGTGTTTGTAACAACACTTCCGGATCATCGGAAGTAACCAAAGTTTGACGAAAATCTTTAAAATGCGGAATTCCTTTAAAGTAATTGGTATAGTGTCTTCGCATTTCTACAATACCAACCCTTTCACCCTTCCATTCCATCGACCAAATTAAGTGATTTTTGGCAGCTTCTACCCTATCTAAAATGGTTGGATCTGCCAAATGTTGTCCGGTTGCAAAGTAATGTTTGATTTGGTTAAAAATCCACGGATAGCCAATAGCAGCTCTACCTATCATGATGCCATCTACTCCGTATTTGTTTTTGTATTCTAATGCTTTTTCCGGACTATCAATGTCACCATTTCCAAATACAGGCATGGTGATTCGAGGGTTGTTTTTAATCCGAGCAATATGACTCCAATCAGAGTGTCCTTTATACATTTGTGCTCGTGTTCGGGCATGAATGGTCAAAGCCTGCACACCAATATCTTGCAATCGTTCTGCTACCTCATCAATATTAATACTGCTATCGTCCCAACCCAAACGGGTTTTTACGGTTACCGGTAAATTGGTTCCTTTGATCACAGCTTTGGTTAAACGCACCATCAAATCTACATCCTTTAACACTCCTGCTCCTGCCCCTTTGCAAACCACTTTTTTAACCGGACAACCAAAATTGATGTCAATCAAATCAGGCTGCACTGCATCTACAATTTTGGCGCTCATTTCCATGGCTTCTTCATCACCACCAAAAATTTGGATACCAACCGGACGTTCGTAGTCAAAAATGTCTAATTTTTGTCTGCTTTTAATGGCATCTCTAATCAATCCTTCTGAAGAAATAAACTCCGAATACATCAAATCAGCTCCATGCATTTTGCACAATCTACGAAAAGGCGGATCGCTTACATCTTCCATTGGAGCAAGTAATAAAGGAAATTCGGGGAGTACTATGTTACCAATTTTAGGCATCTGGAATTTTTTACAAAAATAAACAAATTGTAAATTATAGCAGATTACGTTTTTACCTCCTGTACAATGCGTTTTTTTATCTATTTTTGCGAACTCTAAAGAGAGTGAAATCTTTAGAAGAAGTTGATAGAAAAAGAACTATGAAGAACATTCGCAATTTTTGCATTATTGCACATATTGACCACGGAAAGAGCACTTTAGCCGACCGTTTGTTGAGTGCTACACAAACTGTTTCTGCCAGAGAAGAAAAAGCCCAGTTGTTAGACAACATGGACTTAGAAAGAGAACGAGGCATTACCATTAAGAGTCATGCCATTCAAATGGAATACACTTATAAAGGGGAAAAATATATTTTAAACCTGATTGATACTCCCGGGCACGTAGATTTTTCTTACGAAGTTTCCAGAAGTATTGCCGCTTGTGAAGGTGCTTTGCTAATTGTAGATGCTGCTCAAAGCATTCAAGCACAAACCATTTCTAACCTCTATTTGGCTTTAGAGAATGATTTGGAAATTATCCCGGTATTGAACAAAGTAGATTTACCAAGTGCCAACCCAGAAGAAGTAAGTGATGATATAATCGACTTATTGGGCTGTAAATTGGAAGATATTATCCATGCTTCCGGAAAAACCGGTTTTGGGGTAGAAAACATATTGGCAGCCATTATTGAGAAAATTCCAGCTCCAAAAGGAAACCCTGAGGAACCATTACAAGCTTTGATTTTTGACTCGGTATACAATCCGTTTAGAGGCATTGAGGTAATTTTTAGAGTTAAAAATGGAGAAATTAAAAAAGGACAACGAATTAAATTTGTTGCTACCGGTAGTGAATATTTTGCTGATGAAGTTGGTACACTAAAGTTAAACCAAGTACCAAAAGATGTGATTTCTACTGGAGATGTTGGGTATTTAATTTCTGGAATTAAAGAGGCAAAAGAAGTAAAAGTGGGAGATACCATTACCGATGCCAAAA
>CAZAHJ010000112.1:0-3087 GCA_964485115.1 uncultured Flavobacterium sp. | reverse complement strand
GTTGTAAGACGTTTAAAGTTAGTAAATTAGCCAGCATTATGCAAAATAGTGGTTAACTGCTGGTTTTAATATTAAGTTCTAATATAAAAATTTTTGCGTAAACTTCGGCTCGTTTCTGTCATTTGGAGTCCAAGTCGGTCAACATTTTTCGTTAAGTCTTTCGGTTTCCAATTCAACGTAATGTTGAGCTCGTCACGGTCTTTTGGAGCACAAGTCTGTCTATTAAAATCAAAAGTCATTGGTTAATTTTCTAAACGGATAAATTGGAAAATCTTAAAAGCAATGCTGATAAATTAATTGTGTGCTAACGTATGCTACTTTGCCTAGTGTTGTTTTTGGAGTCAGTCACTGTCACGAAAGCCTATAGTTTATTGTTGTAAGGCGTTTAAAGTTAGTAAATTAGCCAGCATAAGGCAAAACAGTTGTTAGTGGCTGTTTTTATTTTGTCCAACCTACGTTTCTTTTCCAATCTTCAAATTCTTGTTTTCTTTTTTCGTAATCTTTGGGTGGCGATTGATTTTCATTTTCTGCCAGTCTTCTTATAATCTCTGTTTGTTCTTCAAGTGTGTTAAGTCCTATGGATTTCCTTCTTTCATTTACTTTGGTTGAGTCATCACAATGATTTGGACTTAAAATTCCATATTCGTCCCAATCAAATTGAGTTCCATATAGTTGTTTCTTGCCTTCAAAAACTGCTATTCGGTCAATTAGAAATGCTAAACTTTTCGGGTCTGCTTTGTTTTCACTAACGGTTTTTTCCAACAGTATTGCACATTTTTTCATAAATTCAGGTTGTCCGATAGAATGTTGTATAATTAACCAAGTCGCTTCGTTTGCTTCTTTACCAACTTTGTCTATTGTCGGATATCCTATTTTGTCTATTATTTTACTTAGTATTTTAGCATTTTTGTTATGCAACTCTTTCATTTCTTCGTTATAGCCATTGCCAAGTTGTCCACTTTGGATTAGTTTATTTCTTAATTCTAAGTCTGCATTTTTCATGACAATTATATTTTCAGCAATACTTTTATAGTCCATTTTTTTGAAGTCGTTTTGTTTTTACGAAGTGTTGTTATTAAATTGCTGCCAACATATACAACTTTACATGGTGTTGGTTTTGGAGTATGTCACTATAAGTTTAACCTTTAGTTTATTGTTGTAAGGCGTTTAAAGTTAGTAAATTAGCCAGCATTAGGCAAAACCGATGTTAGCACCTGTTTTTATTTATTCCTTATCATTTCTTGGGTTGTTTTGATTGTCCTGTCCTCACCTTTTATAAGGTCTTCAAGGCTTGGTTTTACAAGTACATCAGGAATAATTCCGCCATCCGGTTTATCTTCTGAGAAAGTCCCAATAATTGGAATGTCAACCTCAATTTTTGAGTTGGGAAGGCGTAGAAAAAACATAGTGCCTGCATTCAGTCCTTTTTGGCTTCCACCTGTAGGTTCTCCAATGAGTGTTGCCAGTTTATTTTCTCTGGCTATTTCAGCGAAATAAAATGTAGCAGAACTATTAGAACCGTTTATTAATAAATACGTATTTCCCTCAAAAGCATTTTTAAAAGGCTGTATTTCAGTAATATCTTTTCCTGTGAATTGAAAATAGTCGTTATTAAAAGGTTTCGTCTTGGGGCTTAGGTCAAAAAAAGTATTGTCCCACGTGAATAAATACGGTTTTAACTCGGCTGAAATTCTATTGTATCTCACCAAATCTTTTCTTTGTGGAATTTTAATAGTTTGTTTTGTAATATTCTGTCCAATAAAAAGCAACACTTCATCTTGTCCGCCCTCATTCCAACGAATATCAATGACTAAGTTTTTGGTTTTTCTTTTCTTGATTTCCTTAAAAGCATTTTTCAAAAAAACACTCCATTCAAAGGAAAGTTGAAAGACATCAAAAGTTCCTAATTGCAGATAGGCGGTATTATTTTCCCAAAATTCTAATTTCCAAAGTTGGTCTGCTTTTGTAATGTGATTAGGATTTTTTTTCAACAAGGCATTACTTCTTTCTTGCCTACCCACCGTGCCAACTTGCAATTCTTCTAATTGCGTAGTATTGGGCTTTTGTATTTTGATGGTGTATTGCTCATTTGTAGGAGGATATAACAAGGGAAAGTAAGCATCAAACATTTCAAAATAGCCACCCACACCAAAAGTATTGAGGTCGGCATACCTCTTGCCATCATTTGCCCCGTCAGCCTTAACTAATTTTGCGGTTTCTTGTAATACTATTTTTGTTGGAACGCCATTGATAGATAGAATTTCAGTACCAAGTGGAATTTCAACGTTTTCTGAAATGTTTTCGGTGATAAAAATTCTTTCATCTAAAACCCGAAACGCAAACGGTAATTTGTCTTTTTGGTTAAGCACAACCTCCTGAATAAAACCCGTCTGGTTGTAAAAACTTGGGAAAGTATGACCGCACTTGACGGCAGAAGTTAGTTTTGTAAAATTCAGAAATGCCTCTTGATAGGTTAGTGGTTTTGAAAATACAACTTGGAATTGGTTAAAAATAGAATCAATTTGATTTTTCGTATTATATCTGTAAAGTCCGGGGTGAATTTCTAAAAGTGCTTTTTTAAAAATGTTAAAGTCTTCTGAGAGTTTTTCAGTACTGATTTTTGGTAATTTTTTTACGTCAAATTTACTTTGCAAGTTCCAGGTATCATTGGTTTGAATTTGCTTGTTTTCCATAAGCAAAATCCTATTTTGTCCTTCCAACTCCCAAGTTAGTTTTTGGTCGCCATAGACAAATTTGTATTCCAAGACTTCAATAGTATTTGGGAAACTTAACTCACCTTCATAAATACCATCTTTATCATCATCGTTTAGTAGTGTCGTGTTTTCCCAACTCAAAGGATTTGCACCTCCTCGCACACCAAAATTGGTGATGCCTTTTAGGGAAGATGCATCAACTTTAAATTTTACAAGGACACTTTCTTGGGCAAATACAAGAAAATGAATTTGAAGCAAGATGAAAATTAGTATTATTTTTTTCATTGTCTTTATTGATTTCTGTTTTAAAATAGGTGCTAACGTTTTGGCGCTTGGCGCAGTGGCGGATTTCGGAGCACTAAATTGTCTATAC
>CAZAHJ010000111.1:0-3206 GCA_964485115.1 uncultured Flavobacterium sp. | reverse complement strand
TACAAAACTCCTACAATATGGTCTAAAGATTCTTCGTACACCGGAATTCTGGAATATCCTTTTGCAACAATCACGTTCATTACTTCTTTAAAAGTTTGATTAATTTCTACACCAAATACATCAATTCTAGGGCTCATTACTTGGCTTGCTTCTGTATTGCCAAAAGAAACAATTCCTTCTAATATTTTCTGCTCTTCTTCGCTGGTATTTTCGTTAGAGGTTAATTCTAATGCCTGGGATAATTGGTCAATTGAAATGGATGTTTTTTGGTTGCCCAATTTATTTTCTATCCACTCAGAAACCCTAGTCATAGGAGCGCTCAAAACACTAAATAACTGATTTAAATAGTGGGTTGGATAGGTCATTTTTTGGGCAAAATACAAATTGTTTCTGCTGGCATAAATTTTCGGTAAAATTTCACCAAACATTAAAATTAAAAAGGTAACTACGATTACTTCTAAAGTCCATTGTAACCAGTTTAGAGTGATATTAGCAAATAAAGGCTCTTTAATTAATGCGAAAACCAAAACAATGCCAACATTTACAAAGTTGTTCGCAATTAAAATACTTGCTAAAAGTTTTTTGGGATTTCTAAGTAGCTGTTCTAAAACTTTACCTCTACTTAAGTTTTCTTCTTTGGCACTCTCCAAGTCGGAGTTGTTTAATGAAAACAACGCAACCTCAGTGCCGGAAATAAATGCAGAAAACAATAAAAGTATAAGGATGATAATGAATCCTATCCAAAATGTAGAATCGAAAGTGGCTTGTAATAATAAACTAGGGGGTTCCGAGTCCAAAATAAATCAATTAGTTAAACTTCTTTTTGGCAAAAATAAACAATTCTATCCTTCTGAGGTAATCGTTCCGCTTTTCATATCGGAAGTATCTTTTTTAATGTTTAAAAACATAAATTCGGTAACCTGAATTTCGGTAGTGTATTTTTGTGTGCCATCTTCTGCTTGCCATTGTCTTGACTTGATGCGACCTTCTACATAAATTTTATCTCCTTTAGATAGGTATTTTTCACACAACTCTGCTGCTTTGTTTCGCACTACTAAATTATGCCATTCTGTAGAAGTAATTTTTTCGCTGGTAGATTTGTTAATGTAAACATCATTGGTTGCTAAAGGAAATCGACCAATGCAGTTTCCTCCTTCAAAATAATGCATTTTTACGTCATCTCCCAGATGACCAATTAAGATAACTTTGTTTAATGTGCCTTGCATGGTAGGTAAGTTTACAACCAAAATTAAGAAAAAAAGTTGATGTTTTGGCTTTTTTTTAACAAAATCAATTTATAGTAGTTTTTGCATATAGTCATAAATGATTTTTGGCATTGGCAATTGATTGGCTTCTTCTAAACGAAACATTCCATCTATTGGAGAATTTAAGAGCACTTTTATAAATCTTACCTCTAATTCTTGGTGGGTGAGTTTGTGTTTTACCATAGGTTCTGTCCATTGCAAATCCTGAACTTTATTACTCCATTCAAATGAGTTGATTTTTGAGGTGAGATGTTCTATTTCCCAAGGAGTATCTTTTTCTACCAACAAAAATTCATACATCCCAGCCCAAATATCGCTTTTATCTCTTTTAAAAAGAGCAACATTTCCGTGTAAATCTTGCAATACCAAATACAAAAAGTGTCTTTTTTTAGTTTTTAGTTTTTTTATCTTGATTGGTAGTACATTTACTTTTTGGTTTGCCAATGCCCAACAAGAAGTATTAAAAATGCAATTTTCGCATTTAGGTTGGTGCACAGAACAGTGTTCACTACCAAACTCCATCATCGCTTGGTTAAACAAATCGGGTTGTTTAGGGTCCATCAATTCTTTGGCAACAAAGGTAAATTCTTGCAATGCTATACTGCTTGCAATATTAGTTTTAATGCCCAAATATCTCGACAATACTCTAAACACATTTCCGTCTACTACCGGAACAGCTTCTTTAAATGCAAACGAGGCAATGGCGGCTGCAGTATAAGGTCCAATTCCTTTTAGTTGTATTAAATCTTTGTAATTATTTGGAAAATTTCCATGAAATTTTTGATGGATAATTTGTGCAGTATGGTGTAAATTTCTAGCTCGGGAATAATACCCCAAGCCTTGCCAAAGTTTTAAAATTTGTTCTTCCGATGCATTTGCCAAATCTTGGACGGTTGAAAAATGCTCTACAAATCGTAAATAGTAGGGCAAACCTTGCGAAATTTTGGTTTGCTGTAAAATTATTTCCGAAAGCCAAATATGATAAGGGTTGGTGGTGTTTCGCCAAGGCAAATCCCTTTTGTTTTGTAAATACCACGTAATTAATTTGTTAGCAAATTCTTTTGACTCCATAGTGTAAGTACAAAATTAGCACATTATTTAATTAAAATTTAGAGGTTTATAATTGATTAATCGTTTTTTTATTTCATATATTTGCGGTCTCAAAAAATAAACTATAACTTAATTTAGAAAGAACATGACGAAAGCGGATATCGTAACCAAAATTTCTGACAGATTAGGACTTGAAAAAGGAGATGTTCAAGCTACTGTAGAAGCATTTATGGAGGAGGTAAAAAACTCATTAGAAACCGGAAACAATGTGTATTTGAGAGGTTTTGGTAGTTTTATCATCAAAACCAGAGCGGAGAAAACCGGTAGAAACATCTCAAAAAATACTACTATCAAAATCCCTGCGCACAACATTCCAGCATTTAAACCTGCAAAAGTATTTGTGGAGTCTGTAAAAACTAAAACAGAGGTTGCTGTTTAAAAAAATTGATTTATTAATCCCTTAAATTTCACCCTATGCCAAGTGGAAAAAAAAGAAAAAGACATAAAGTAGCTACGCACAAACGTAAAAAAAGAGCGAGAGCTAACAGACACAAGAAGAAAAAGTAGGTCTCCTACTTTTTTCTTTTTTACGTTCTTTGAAAACGGAAACTCAAGTCATGAGTTTTCACAGGTAAATAAAGTTACCTGAATAAGGAAAAGAAAAAATTCTAATCCTAAAAATATTGTTGAATCCATCCACGCTGTTTTGTTTTACAAAACTGTTTGGAATAAAATTTACATCGTGAATAAAGAATTAATCATCCGATCTAGTTCTGATGCTGTAGATTTTGCCTTATTAAAAGATGGAAAACTAATCGAATTGCACAAAGAAGAGGCTTCTAAGTCAGGTTTTCAAGTAGGAGATATTTTTATCGCCAAAATCAGAAAACC
>CAZAHJ010000110.1:0-3270 GCA_964485115.1 uncultured Flavobacterium sp. | reverse complement strand
AGCATGTTGGTAAAGGATACGAAAAATACTCGTTTCATACATATAATACATATTTGTCTTCCTACAATCTTTTAACAGATGGCTTATTAGATTTTTATGAATTATACGACAACCAAAATAATTTACTAAAATCTAGCAAAAAATATTACGAGGTTAAATATAGCACTACAGATTTTAATAATGAACTTAACCTTTTTGGACTATACATTAATATACCAGGTATCAATAGTTGGGGTACACCAAAATACTCTTTTATCAAGAAAGAATATTCTTTAAACAAGGATTTTTTACATAATCAAGAGGTATTAAATAAAACTGTTTCCACTTTTAAGGACAGTAATTTTCAAACTGAAAAATCTATCAACTTTGACTCAAACAACAATAAATTGATTACTGAGAATTATTACTTATCTGATTTACCAAACGTTGCAAACTATAACTTATTTATTGATGAAAATTTAACAGAAAAGGTCTTAAAATCTAAAGCTTATTTCAATAGCGATTTGATAAAAGAAGATGAGATGATTTATACACCATTTAACAATTTCATGCTTTTCCAAAAAATTCAATCTAAAAAAGGAAGTCAAGATTCTAATATCAACCATCAAATTACAAAGTATAATCTTATTAAAAAACCACTTGAGGTTGTATTTGATGGAGGCAAAACAGTTTCTTACATTTTTGCTTACCACCACACCCTTCCGGTAGCCAAATTAGAAAACATTGCTTACGACCAAATACCAAGCAACTTGATTGCTGCTATCCAACAAGCAACAGATGCCACCAACTACAACGAACAAAATGTGGTAAATGCATTAAACGCATTGCGAACCAGTACCGATGCCAACATGCAAAAAGCAATGATCACAACTTATGTGCACAAACCCTTGGTTGGCGTTACCAAAATTACAGACCCCAAAGGCGATACACAAACCTTTTTGTACGATACTTTCAACCGCTTAAAAGAAGTGAGAGACAAAGACAATAATTTATTGCAGGAAAGTGAGTATTGGTACAGAACGCAGAATTAGTGAAAAGTGAACAATGAATAATGAATAATGAATAATGAATAATGAATAATGAATAATGAAAAGTGAAAAGTCACGATAGCTATCAGGAGTGAATAGTGAATAATAAAGTTTTGTAAAATGGGAAAAGAGAATGTTTTAAAAGACCGAAGTTTTGCATTTGCAGTACAACTAGTGAATTTGTGCAAGGAATTACAAGAGAGCAAAGAATATGTAATTTCTAAACAATTATTAAGAAGTGGTACCGCCATTGGAGCTTTGATTAGGGAAGCAGAGTTTGCACAAAGCAAGGCTGATTTTATTCACAAATTACACATTTCTTTAAAGGAAGCCAACGAAAGTAGCTTTTGGTTGGATTTACTTAAAGAGACCAATTACATCACCGATGTAAAACATGAGGAACTTATGAAACAATTACAAGAATTGATCAAATTATTAATTGCCAGCATCAAAACTGCTAAAAAAAATTAATCTGGATACCCTTTTAAAAAAAAATACATGAATCTAGTCCAACCATTCAAGAGCACTGTAAGAATATTCCAAAAGAATCTTGTTTTAAAAAAACATAATTCATTAAATTTTATTCTCACATTATTCATTTTTCATTGTTCATTATTCATTCATTCACAAAGCTCTTCCCAGAACTATGTAAAAACCACCACCTATAAAAAACCTACGTCACAGGGCTCCGTAAGTGTCAACAACCCGGAGGATGCTGTTGTAAGCGTAAGTTATTTTGATGGCTTGGGCAGACCCATCCAACAAATAGCCCACCAACAAGCAGCCAATGGGAACGACATCATTACCCATATCGAATACGATGCCTTTGGCAGACAAACCAAAGAGTTTTTGCCTTATGCTAGCAACAATGCCAGCAAAAACTACCGTACAGGAGCAGCCACAGAAGTGCTCACGTACTACCAAACCCCATACTACGAAAACACCAGCAATCCGTATAGCGAAAAACTACTGGAAGCAAGTCCGTTAAACCGAGTACTCAAACAAGCAGCTCCTGGCACCCCTTGGGCATTGGGCAGTGGTAAGGAAATCAAATTCGACTACCAAACCAATGTACAAAACACCGACAAAGTACGAGTGTTTAAAGCACAAACCACTTGGAACAATACCTTACAGCGATACGACATTAGTTTGGTGCAAAACCAAGGCTTTTATGCCACCGGGCAACTGTACAAAACCATTACCAAAGACGAAAACTGGACCTCGGGCTTGTTAAACACCACCGAAGAATTTAAAAACAAACTCGGGCAAGTCATCTTAAAACGCACCTATATCAACAGTCCTTCTTCTGGAGAGCCGGAGGAGGCGGACACCTATTATATTTACGACGACTATGGCAATTTAACCTATGTATTGCCACCATTGGTACAAACGGTGCAAAACGGAAACCCAACCACCATCACACAAAGCACTTTAGACGAATTGTGTTACCAATATGTATATGACTACCGCAACCGTCTGATAGAAAAAAAACTACCCCAAAAAGCATGGGAGTATATTGTGTACGACAAATTAGACAGAGTACTAGCAACCGGACCGGTGTATTCTCCTTTCCCGGAAAACGAGCCAAACGAACAAGGATGGATGGTTACCAAATACGATGCCTTTAACCGTCCGATATTAACTGCTTGGTTGCCTGGAACCGTAAATGCCACCGAGAGAAAAAACCTCCAAGTGGCTCGAAACAACCAAACCACCAACTTCAGCGAACAAAAAAGCACTTCCAATACCACCGTAAATGGCATCGCCTTCCGATACACCAATGTAGCTTGGCCAACTTCCAACTACCATGTGTTAACCACCAACTATTTTGACAACTACGATTACCCAAATGCTCCAAGCGTTCCAACCACCATACTAGGTGAGCCAATACTAAACGGACAAAGTGGCAATACCAAAACCCTACCTACCGGTACTTGGGTGCGAGTATTGCAAGGCCAAACACAATACAATGGCAACCTAACTACTACTTTTTACGACACCAAAGGCAGGGCAGTAGCAACAAACACTACCAACTACTTGTGGGGCTACACCAACACCGAAACCAAATTAGATTTTGCCGGGCAACCACAACAAAACATCACCTATCACAAAAGAAGTAACAATAGCAGTGAACTAACTACCAAAGAGAAATTTACTTACACTCCCCAAGGCAGACTCTTAACCCATACCCACCAGGTAAATACCAATCCGGTAGAGGTATTTGTGCATAACACCTACGATG
>CAZAHJ010000109.1:0-3319 GCA_964485115.1 uncultured Flavobacterium sp. | reverse complement strand
GATTCTTTGCATCAAAAAATATATTTTTTACAAATAGGAAGTGTAGCATTGGTAGTTTTGATGATTTTAACTACAGTTTCTATTTTGTTCAAATACGGTACAAGAATGAACATCAGCAAAGCTTTTTTCAATATTGGTTCTGTGTACACTACCATATTAATTATGCTTACCTCTTATTTATTCGGAATTTATGTTGTAAAATTTGCTAAGTACAACGAACTTTATGGTTCTATTGGCACATTTTTAATTTTGATGTTTTATATTTGGATCAACTGCATGATTTTGTTGTCAGGCTTTGAATTAAATGCCACCATTTATAACTTGAAACAAAAAAACTTGCAACCTAAAAAAGATTTACCCTTAACTTAAATGTAATCAAATGAGAAGTTTATTTTTTTTATTGATGATTGTTGGTTTTAGTTTTTCTACAAATGCACAACAATTGGTTGGCAAATGGAAAACTATTGATGATGAAACCGGAAAAACCAAATCTATCATTCAAATTTATGAGCAAAACGGCAAATATTATGGCAAAATTGTAGAGTTATTATTGCCAGAAGACAAAGGGAAATTATGTGACAAATGCTCCGGAACTAATAAAAATAAACCAATTGAAGGAATGGTTATTATGGAAGGAATGTATAAAGATGGAAATGGTTTTTCAGGTGGTAAAATAATGGATCCTAAATCAGGAAAAACTTATAAATGTTCTATGGAATTTGATGGAAAAGATGCCTTAAAAGTAAGAGGATTCATAGGTATCTCGTTAATAGGTAGAACACAAACCTGGAAAAGAGCATAGGGGATGACCCACTATTATATTGAAGTGGTTTTACCACTGCCATTAGATACTACTTTTACTTATCGCGTTTCTGAAAAGGAATTTGCTTTTATACAACCCGGAATTCGGGTAGCTGTGCCATTCGGAAAAACGAAAATTTATACTGGAATTTGTTTGCATAAACACCACCAGCCTCCTGTTTTGTACGAGGCCAAAGACATTCATTTGATTTTAGATGAACACCCAATTATTATGGGAAAGCAAATCCAACATTGGGAGTGGATTAGCAAATACTATTTGTGTAGTTTAGGAGAGGTTTTTAAAGCAGCTTTACCCAATACTTTTTTTTTAGAATCGGAAACCTTGTTAGAATGGAATAACTTTTCTAACGATTATGTCTTAGATCAGTTGACAGACCATGAGTATTTAATTTTTGAAGCCTTGCAATACCAAAATTTGCTTTCCATGGAGCAAGCAACCAAGATTTTAGGCATTAAGAAAGTTTGGAATGTAATACATCCGATGTTGCAAAAAGGTTGGATCAAGACCAAAGAATCGATGGTAGAAAAATACGTACCAAAAACCCAAAAGTTTGTTCGTATTGCAAGGAATTTAGAGAATCCTAAGAAATTAAATGAAGTATTGCAAGATTTGGGAAAGAGTCATCCTAAAAGACACCAATTATTAATGCATTTGTTTCAAATGCAAGCTATTTTGAAAAAACCAATCAAAGAAAAAGAATTGTTAGATAAGGCTCAGGTATCTTCTGGTGTTTTAAAAGCAATGATTCAAAACCAATGGCTTGAGAATTATTATCTTACCCAAGACCGTTTAGATTGGAGTGAAGAAGAAGCAAGTGGTTGGAATTTAACGGAAGTGCAACAAAAGATCGTTCAAGAAATTGAAGCAAGTTTTTTGCAGAAAGGTATCACTTTGTTACATGCGGTAACCTCTTCGGGCAAAACTGAAATCTATACCGAATTAATTCAAAAGCAAATCAACCAAGGTAAGCAAGTATTGTATTTGGTACCTGAAATTGCATTAACTACCCAGTTAGTATTTCGACTACAAAAGCACTTTGGTAACACCATGTTGGTGTACCATTCTAAATTTAGCAACCAAGAACGAACCGAAGTTTGGAAAAAATTATTGTACCAATCCAACGAATATTCGTTGGTTTTGGGAGCTCGTTCTGCTTTGTTTTTGCCATTTACAAATTTGGGTTTAATAGTAGTAGATGAAGAACACGAAGCAAACTTTAAACAAACCGATCCAGCTCCACGATACCATGCCCGAGATGCTGCATTGGTTTTGGCAAAACAGTACCAAGCTAAAGTATTATTAGGTACAGCCACGCCAAGTTTGGAGTCGTATTACCATGCACTGGAAGGAAAATACGGATTGGTAACCAACAAGGTTAGATTTGGAAATTATCCGATGCCTGAAATTTTGTTAGTATCTATAAAAGAAGCCATGCGGAAAAAGCAAATGCACGGACATTTTACCAAAGATTTACTTCAAGCTATTTCGAAAGAATTAGAAGAAGGGAAACAAGTGATGATTTTTCAAAACAGACGTGGTTTTGCACCAGTAATGGAATGTGAAACTTGTGGTCATATTCCGAATTGTATACATTGTGATGTATCTCTTACCTATCACCAAATTAAGCAACAATTGCGTTGTCATTATTGCGGATATGCCATTCCAAAACCACAGCATTGTCATGCTTGCCATAGCAACCAATTAAATTCCAAAGGATTTGGTACCGAACAAATCGAATTAGAGTTGTTACAGCTATTTCCAAAAACACGAGTGGTAAGAATGGACCAAGATACTACTCGAGGAAAATACCAGTTTGAAAAAATTATTGAGCAATTTCAACAACAAGAAGCTGATATTTTGGTGGGAACCCAAATGATTGCCAAAGGATTGAATTTTTCCAATGTAGGTTTGGTTGGTGTGTTACATGCAGATCAATTGTTGTTTCAACCCGATTTTAGAAGTATCGAAAGGGCATTTCAATTGCTTACCCAAGTTTCTGGAAGAACCGGTAGAGGGGAGGAAAGAGGCAAAGTAATCATTCAAACCTACCAACCAGAATATGCAGTGTTACAAATGGTGCAAAATTTTGATTATGAAGGTTTTTATGTGAATCAAATTGCTGAAAGAAAGCAATTTTTATACCCTCCTTTTACCAGAATTATTAAAATACAATTAAAGGGTAAAAACTTTGAAAACCTTACCAATGGCAGTCAGTGGTTTGCCAATAGCTTACGAAATGTTTTAGCGGTTACTGTATTAGGTCCAGAAGAGCCTTTGATTGCAAAAATAAAGAATGAATATATTAGAGTAATCCTTATAAAAATTCCAAGAAATTACTCGGTAGAAACCACAAAAAAATCGATTCAAAAAATTAAAAAGAGTTTTGAATCGATTGGAAATTTTAAAAGTATTAAGTTACAAATAAATGTAGATGCTTATTAAAATAAATAAAATATCACTTTTTTTTATACAATCGAGTATTAATAAACAATCAAA
>CAZAHJ010000108.1:0-3413 GCA_964485115.1 uncultured Flavobacterium sp. | reverse complement strand
AAAAAAACCAGGAGGGCTGTTACCGCGCCAATGTGCTCGCAACTTCCTATCTGGTACGGGCAGCAGAGAAGGTTGGAAGTCACTTTATTTTTGTGTCTACAGATTTTATCTTTTCGGGGGAGGATGGATACAATCCCTACACCGAGGAAGAAGTGCCTGGTCCAGTCAATTACTATGGGCAAACGAAGTTGGAAGGAGAGGAACTCATCAAAAGTTCTACCTTGAAATGGGCGATTGCACGGACAGTCTTGGTCTACGGCCTTGCCAATGACTTGAGTAGGTCAAATATCATTCTCTGGGTCAAATCTTCTTTGGAAGCAGGCAAACAGATTCAGGTGGTGGATGATCAGGTACGGACTCCTACCTTGGCTGAGGATTTGGCGGCAGGATGTATTTTAATTGCTGAGCAAGGAGCCACGGGGGTATTCAATATTTCTGGATCTGAGCTGCTGACTCCTTACGATATGGCCATGCAGACCGCTGATTTCTTTGGATTAAACAAGGAGTTGATTATTCGCACGGATTCTAACCGTTTTACCCAACCCGCACGAAGACCGATGAAGACGGGATTTGTGATCCAAAAGGCTATGGATCAATTGGGTTACCATCCAAAAACTTTCACGGAAGGGATAGGTATTTTGGCAAAACAAATTAACTTAGCTAGCACTTGATTTCTTTGTAAGTAAAAAAGCACTCAATCCAATTGGGTGCTTTTTTTGGTTATGTAAACATCCTTTTTTTCAATAAATAGATCTGATTAGTGTTATTGAGTTTTAAAATTTAATTTTTGACTTCCTCGTAAATAATTTTAAATCTCTACTTTTGATTAAGTATATGTGGATTTTTTCTGCTTTTACTAGTTAAGTAGAAAGTGTATATTCGATAGCAATAAGCCTAATTTTTAGGGCTTACAAATCATTTTATTTCGAATTTAATGGAAAATAATAAGTATAGTAAAGTTGCAGCATTAAGCACCGTGATTGCTAATATGATTGGTGTAGGTGTTTTTTCTTCGTTAGGGTTTCAGGTAATTCCTTTTGAGGATGGCGGAATCCCTGATGGATTTTCTATTCTTTTGATTTGGTTACTAGGTGGGTTAATTGCGTTATGCGGTGCATTTACCTATTCCGAGGTTGCAACTACCTTAAAAAGGAGTGGAGGAGAATATGTTTACCTAAGTAAGTTATATCATCCCAGTATTGGATTTGCGAGTGGTTGGATAAGTTTAGTGGTTGGCTTTGCAGGTGCGATAGCTTCAGCAGGTCTAGCTATTGGTAAATATAGTGCTCCAGCTTTGGGGGTGGATGTAACTAGAGAAATAGGGCTGTTTGGATTTGAATTGAGCATTCAAAAAATAATTGCGATAAGTGTTATTCTATTTTTATCGTTAGTCCATTTAAATGGGACTAAAGTTGGAGGAATGGTTCAAAACATTTTAACAGCATTTAAAATTGCCTTAATTCTTGTATTTTGCTTTGCGCCTTTCTTTTTTACACCTGCTGAATCATCTATTTCAACAAATTTATATCCAACAGAAGCGAGTCTATCTGTCATTTTTAGTTTTTCCTTTGCTTCAGCGCTAGTTTGGGTAATGTATGCCTACTCAGGATGGAATGCGGTGGTCTATATTGCAGGTAATGTTGAAAATCCAATAAAAACGATACCTTTTGTGCTTATTGGAGGCACTCTTTTAGTGACAATTTTGTATGTGTTTCTAAATTCTTCTTTTATGTCCGTAGCTACATTCGAAGAGATGGCTAATAAGGAGGATATAGGGAATATTGTGGCTTTAAAGTTATTTGGTGAGCAATTTGGAGGAGTATTCTCTGCAATTTTTTCCTTTGCCCTATTTAGTACAATGAGTGCAATGATTATTGCAGGACCGAGGGTTTCAGAGCAAATTGGAAAGGATTTTTCCTTTTTCAAGAAAGTTGCTTTAAAAAACCAAGCTGGAACACCCGTTTATGCGATTTTTTTGCAAGCACTGATTTCCATCGCTTTGGTTTTGTTTTCATCATTCCAAGAGCTTATTCAAACCTTGGGAATAACACTTTCTTTCTTTTCACTGTTAACCGTAATTGGGATTTTCATAATTCGAAAAAAATATCCATCAGAAGAAAGACCAGTAAAAACTTGGGGCTACCCGTTTACACCAATTATATTTATTATTGCAACAGTTTGGATGATATTTAGTTTTATCCTGATGGATCCAATAAAAATTTTATATTCTGCATTTGCAATTATTCCTGGTATTTTAGTTTATTTTATTGTTCAAAAAAATCAAAAAACATCATGAGGAGATTTTTTCTAAATAATTACATTTTCCTATCTATAATTTTATTAATTTTTTCATGTGGTAAACCTGAAAAAGATGTACAGAAACCAAATGTAGAAGTTGTTGCGCCGACTCCACCACAGCTAAAAGCAGTGTCGGAAGAGTTTAATAGGACAGCACTATTTTTAGCTGGATTGCCTCAATTGGATTCTAATTATTATTCTCAAATCGAGTCTAAAGAATTTTGGTTAAACCACAAGCAACAAATGGCCGAGATTTGGAAAAGGGCTGAGGATTCAAGGCTTAAATTAATTTCTACCTGGGCGGATCAGGCTTTAACTCCAAAAATAAAACCAGAGCTTCCTTTGTATTATCCATTTGCAGGAGCAGATTTTCTTCACGCTTGGTATTTTTATCCTAAGGCACCAGCATACCATCTTGTGGCTTTAGAAAATGTGACCAAATTGCCTGATTTTGAAAAAATGACTGAAGAACAGCTAACTACATATTTGGCTAGTCTTCGTAATTCGTTAAGAGATGTGATCGGAAAAAGCTATTTCATCACCATGCACATGCAAACAGATTTGAGAACAGGTGAGTATTCTGGTATTTTACCTTTGTATTATGTTTTTCTTGCGAAAACTGGGCATAAGCTATTAAATCTGGAGACTATCGGTATTGACTCTACGGGAAATCATTTCGTGTCTTTGGATGAAAAGTTTGCTGGTGTGCGAATAAAAATGACACAAGATGGAATTAATGAAAAAGAATTGACCTACATGAAATTTGACCTTGGGAATACAAGCTTAGAGGCAAATCCACAGTATATGAATTGGGTAAATTCTTTAGGTGAAAAAAATGTTTTCTTAAAAGCGGCATCCTATTTACTTCATTACAAATCTTTTGAGCTGGTAAGAAAGACTATTTTCTCCAATACTGGCAGCATTTTTCAAGATGATTCTGGGTTAGCGTATAGGTATGTAGATACTACCCAATTCAATACTACTTTATTTGGCGATTACACCAGGCCGATAGATGATTTTGGTGATCATACGTTTCAAAAAGATTTAGATCAGCTCTATGTGAAAACTCCCAAAGAAAGTAGACCAATGATTCCATTTCCATTGGGCTACCATGT
>CAZAHJ010000107.1:0-3436 GCA_964485115.1 uncultured Flavobacterium sp. | reverse complement strand
TCTTAATAACTCCGTTTGACTGTTAAAGCGGGTGCAAATGTAGAGAGTTTTTTTCAATATCCAAATGTTTGGGTAAAAAAAATGAAAATATTTTTTATTTTATTGGTTTTCAGTGTTTTAAAATAAATTAACGGTTGAATTTTACTAATTCTGATGGCTTTAGCCTGATTATCAATGCAGAAGGTAGGAATAAAATTAGGTAGATAAGCAGAATGAAGGCTAAATTTATGCTTAAAAACCACTGCCAGTTAAAAATGAGGGGGGCATAGGTTACATAATAGTTTTCGGGATTGAGTTGAATGAATTGAAATTTTTGTTGCAAAAAAATCAATAAATAAGCAATGGCATTTCCGAAAACCACTCCATAGAAAACTACTTTTAACGTTTGGAGCACAAAAATCTTT
Organism: uncultured Flavobacterium sp.; assembly: GCA_964485115.1. GTDB lineage: Bacteria > Bacteroidota > Bacteroidia > Flavobacteriales > Flavobacteriaceae > Flavobacterium. The sequence goes on along the minus strand of CAZAHJ010000107.1, from coordinate 3,032 downwards.
TGAATACTTTGGTTGGAATAGCCAATGGATTTTAAAATTCCTATTAATGACACATTCTCTAAAATCAATACCAATATGGCTACAATAATATTGACCCCAGAAACCAAAAACATGATTCCTAAGATTAAAAAGATATTGAAATCGAAAATTTTTAGCCACTCGAAAAGATTGCTGTTTTTATTTTGGATGTTTACCACATCTAAATTAGGCGGTAATTGGTGGTATAAATTTTGAGCAACGACATTTGCTTTTGAAAAACTTGAAGAGAAACACTCTATAGCTCCCACTTGGTTGGTATTCCATTTATTCATTCGTTGGATGTGTCGGATATCACCTATGACATAATTTTGATCAAATTCTTGGATACCGGTATTGTAAATGGCTGCTACTAAAAACCTACGTTGGTTGGGATTGGAAACTTGTTCTGAATTTTTTAAAAAGAAGGCAGGTAAGGCATCGCCAACTTTTACCTGAAGTTTTGAGGCTAATATATTAGAAATGATCACTTGATTGGTTACTTCAGATGAAGTAAAGTTTGGCAAACCTCCTTGTATGATAAAATCTTTAAATAATTGAGATTGGAAATTAGCTGCGACTCCTTTAAAAACAAAACCTTCGAAAGTGGTTTCGGTACGGATAATTCCGGCTTTAGTAGCTGTAAATTGGAACGATTCTACTTGATTTTGATTTAAGGCTTTTTGAATGGTATCGTTTATCGCTACTGGAATTAATGTAATTTCGGATTGATTGGTATCAAAATTTTGAATGGTAAAATGTCCGTGTAAAGCAGCTAAGTTAGCTTGTATTTTGGTTTGCAACCCTATTCCGGCTGCTACTGATAGCAACATAATGGCAATACTTAATATAGTTGCAAATACGGCAATTTTGAATACGGAAGCAGAAACACTTTTTTTGCTGATTGCTCCTTTGGTTAATTTATTGGCAATGTAGAATTCTGTTTTCAATGGCTCTTGGGTTAGTGATGGCAGTGTAAATACCGCAGGGCTTACGACTATTTTTGGTTACTTTAGCAAAGCAACCAACGGAAGCTTTGGCTTAAAGTGTACCAAAAAAGGAGTGAGTCCGAGGAATTGCAACGAACAGCACGGTTACAACCTTGGTTGGCAAACCCCAAAATTAATTTAAAAATTGAGTTTTGGCTTAGTTTATGTGATAGAAAGTGATGTAAATTTTATCTTTACCAAAATTATGAAACGCATGAGAAGCTTAGTTTGTATGCCTTTGATGGCTTTATTTTTTTCTGTGAATTTGATATCGCAAGAAAAAAAATTGCAATTAGGAATTGAAGTTTTGATGGAAAACGTTGAGAGTTTCCAAGGTAAAAACATTGCAGTGGTGGGTAATCAGACAAGCATTGTTCCTGGAAAAAATGGGATGCATTTGGTAGATGCTTTGCTTGAAAAGAAAGTAAAAGTGGTTAAAATTTTTGCTCCAGAGCACGGATTTAGAGGTGAAGCTGATGCTGGAGCAACTGTGGTAGATGGCAAAGATACCAAAACGGGCCTCCCGATTATATCGTTGTATGGCAACCAAAAAAAACCAAGTAAAAAGAATTTAGAGGAGGTGGATTTGGTGATTTTTGATTTGCAAGATGTTGGAGTTCGTTTTTACACCTATATATCTACCTTACATTATGTGATGGAAGCTTGTGCAGATCATGGGGTGAAATTGATGGTTTTGGATCGACCGAATCCGAATGGAACTATTGTGGATGGTCCGGTTTTAGAGCCTGGTTACGAGAGTTTTGTAGGTATGCATCCGGTTCCGGTTTTACACGGCATGACTATTGGTGAATATGCCCAAATGATTTTAGGAGAAAAATGGCTGCCTGAAGGCAAGCAATGTGCGTTGCAAGTGATTGCATGTAAAAATTACCGAAAAAGCATGTCCTATAGTTTGCCTGTGCGACCTTCGCCAAACTTACCTAACGATTTATCGATTAATTTATATGCAAGTTTGTGTTTTTTTGAAGGTACGAATGTGAGTGTTGGAAGAGGAACGGAATTGCAATTTCAAATTTTTGGGTCGCCTCATATTACCAAAAAAACCTATTCGTTTACTCCAAAGCCAAATTTTGGTGCTTCGGATCCTTTGCACAACGGCAAAGAATGTTTTGGAGAGAATTTAACCCAACATCCTAAAGTAAATAGACTGGAAATTAAATGGCTAAAAAGGGCTTATACCAACACTTCCCCAATAATTAAACGTCAGTTTTTTAATTCGTTTTTTCCAAAACTGGCAGGAAACAACCAATTACAGTTTCAAATTATCAATGGTATTTCGGAAGAAGAAATCCGCAATAGCTGGAAACCTGGATTGGAGCAATATGAAAAGATGCGGAAAAAGTATTTGATGTATGATTTCTAGTGAACAGTAAATAGTGAGTAGTGAAAAGTAAAATTTTCTACTTAGGCATTTTCCTTTTCATAGCTTCAACAATATTATAAGCCGCAGGGCATATTGCCACGTTTTGTAAAGTTAAATTGGCTATTTGATGGAACTTTTTTCGGTCGGTATGAGGATACTCCCTGCAAGCCTTTGGCCTAACATCGTAAATTAAACAGTAATTTTCTGCATCTAAAAAAACGCAAGGAACGGTTTGTAATACCAAATCATTCTCTTCGTCAGTTCGCAAATACTTTTGCTGAAATTCAGCTGGTTTTAATTTCAAATGTTTGGCAATTCGCTCCACATCTGCATTGGTAAATAACGGTCCGGTTGTTTTGCAACAATTGGCACAGGACAAGCAATCGGTTTTTCGGAATTCTTCTTCGTGCAACTGCTCCATCTGACGGTCTAAATCTTTTGGAGGTTTGCTTTTGAGCTTGTCAAAATACTTTTTGTTTTCGTGATGCTTATCTTTGGCTTGTTTTTTTAATTGACTTAAATCGGGCTGCATGATACACTCAGATGTAATTGGTAATGCAATACACAAGTATTACCAAACAAAAGTACCACAAATTATTTATTGGTAAACGGAAATTTCATAACCAGACGAAAAGGATGCTTAC
>CAZAHJ010000106.1:0-3494 GCA_964485115.1 uncultured Flavobacterium sp. | reverse complement strand
GACCTCCAAAAAGGCATTCAACTATTTGAACAAAGCAAGTACGAGGAAGCTAAAAAGGTGTTTGAAAAAATTTTAACTGAGAATCCTAAAGACTATCAAGCGATGGAATATTTGGGAGACATTGCTTTTTATCAAAAAGATTGGGAAAGTTGCATGATGCATTTTGGAAAACTTAAAGATGTTTTTCCAAAAAATGCCGATTTTCACTTTAAATATGGTGGTGCCATGGGTTTTCATGCCAAAGAAATTAGCAAATTCAAAGCATTAAGATTGATTGACACCATAGAAGCTTCTTTTTTAAAAGCGGCTTCACTAGATCCAAATCATATTCATGTTCGTTGGGCATTGGTAATGTTTTATTGTGAATTGCCCGGAATTTTAGGAGGAAGCGAAAAAAAATCTCTGAAATATGCTACTGAATTGATGCAAATATCTAAAGTTGATGGCTATTTAGCATATGGTCACATTGAAGAATATTTCAAAAGATACGAGAAAGCGGAACAATATTTTTTAAAAGCTCATCAAATTGGCAATTCTAAAGTAACTTTTCAACGATTGTTTGATTTGTATTCCAACAAAATGAAAAACGCTGCTAAAACTCAAAAACTGAAAAGTGCTTCTTCTTCAAAAAATAGCTAGTATTTGTAGAATGTTTTTCTAGGTAAAATTTTACATTTGTAGTGCAAGCATCATACACCCATGAACATTCATTTTATTGCTATTGGAGGTGCAGCCATGCACAATTTAGCTTTGGCATTACACCATAAAGGATACCAAATTACCGGAAGTGACGACACCATTTTTGAACCATCCAAATCAAGGTTAGAAAAATATGGACTTTTGCCACCAACTTTTGGTTGGTTTCCTGAAAAAATACATGCTAATTTAGATGCGGTGATTGTTGGAATGCATGCCAAAGCAGATAACCCTGAGTTAATCCAAGCTCAAAAAATGGGATTAACCATTTATTCTTATCCTGAATTTTTATACCAGCAAAGCAAAGATAAAACAAGAGTTGTGATAGGAGGATCGCACGGAAAAACCACAATTACTTCTATGGTTTTGCATGTGATGCAAGAATGCAACAAAGAAGTTGATTATATGGTTGGTGCCTTATTAGAAGGATTTGAAACCATGGTGCATTTGACTAACGAAAATGATTTTATGGTATTAGAAGGGGATGAATACCTCACCTCACCAATTGATTTACGACCTAAATTTCATTTATACCACCCAAATATTGCTTTAATATCTGGTATCGCTTGGGACCATATCAATGTGTTTCCAACCATAGAAAATTATGTAGAGCAATTTGAAATTTTTATTGAAAAAATTACTCCAGGTGGGATATTAATTTATAATGAAGAAGATGATTTGGTTAAAAAAGTGGCAGAAAATGCCACCAATCCTATCCGAAAAATCGCTTATAAAACTCCTGTTTATAAAGTTGAAAACAACAAAACTTGGATAGAAACTACCGAAGGTTGGATGCCACTTCAGATTTTTGGAGCACATAATTTGAATAACTTAGCGGGTGCCAAATGGATTTGTCAATGCATGGGAATTGATGAATTAGACTTTTATGAAGCCATTGCAACTTTTAAAGGAGCAAGCAAACGGTTGGAAAAAATCGCAGAAAGTACCCAAACTGTAATTTTTAAAGACTTTGCACATTCACCAAGTAAAGTAAAGGCTACGACCAATGCGGTAAAACAACAATTTGCCAATTGGAAATTATTGGCTTGTTTGGAATTACACACCTACAGCAGTTTAAATCCAGAGTTTTTAAAAGAATACCAACAAGCATTAGATGCAGCAGATACTGCAGTTGTTTTTTACAGCCCAGAAGCTTTGCAAATTAAGCGAATGCAAGAAATTACCGAAGGGCAAATAAAGCAAGCATTTCAAAAACAAGATTTAATCGTACATACAAATCCACAATTTTTTCGTGAATTTTTGAAAAGCCAAGATTTAAAGCAAACTGCACTATTACTCATGAGTTCTGGTAATTATGGAGGAATTAATTTAGAGGAAGTAAAAAGTTGGGTATAAATTAAAAACAACGTTGTGAAGTTTTTTCCCTAAAAGATATTTTATTTAAATTTATACGTTAAATAAATACCTATATAACCAACTCTTTATGGGAAACACCTATAAATCCATAGCACAATGGGCCGAAGATGACCAACCAAGAGAAAAACTCATGTTAAGAGGTCGTTCAGCCTTAACAGATGCGGAATTATTAGCCATATTGATTGGAACTGGATCTAGAAACGAATCTGCCGTAGACTTGTGTAAAAGAATTTTAGCACAAAGTCAGAATCATTTGCATTTATTAGGAAAATTAAGCATCCATCAATTAATGAAATTTAAAGGTATTGGTGAAGCTAAAGCAATCTCCATTATTGCTGCATTAGAACTTGGCAAAAGAATTAGACAATCTGAAGTAAAAGATTTGATTAAGATAACCTGCAGTAAAGATGCGTTTAATATCATACATCCAATTATTGGAGATTTATATCATGAGGAATTTTGGGTACTGTATTTAAACAATGCCAATAAAGTGATTCATAAATGTCAAATAAGCAAGGGGGGAATCTCCGGTACAATAGTAGATAATCGATTGGTTTTTAAAGCAGCTTTAGAACATCATGCTACAGGTATCATTTTAAGTCATAACCATCCCTCAGGAAGACCAAACCCAAGTCATTCAGACATTAACTTAACTAAAAAAATTAAAATAGCAGGAGAAGCATTGGAAATAAAACTTTTAGACCACATAATTGTAACTGCTAACGATTATTATAGTTTTGCTGATGAGGAAAAACTTTAAAATAATTATCTTTGAAGTTTAAGCTTTAAAATTCTATGAAAAAAATCATCTGTTTTGCACTTTGCACTTTATTGGTTTTTACCTCTTTTGTTTCAGGACAAAGAAATGTAATCATTATTCCAAAAAAATTTTCTGATTTTAAAACAGAGAATCAGTTTAACTTAAACTACTTGTCGAAACTTGCTTTGGAAAGAAGGGGATTTGAGGTTTATTATGAAAATGAAATTCCTAAAGATTATCTCATTAACAGATGTGATATGTTAACTATAGATATTCATGACCAAAGTGGAAGTTTTAGCTGTTCTTTGGTTCTTCAATTTAAAGATTGTACCAACCAAGTAGTTTTGGAATCAGAAATTGGCAAATCAAGAGAAAAAGATTTTAATCTTGCCTATAATCAAGCATTTCGTCAGGCTGAGAAAAGTTTGATAGACCCTCTTATTTTTGATCAATTTGAAAAATTATACCAAAAAAATAAAGTTTTAAGTCCAAAAGAAACTACACCAACCGTTGTTCATAATGATATTGAAATTTTATACGCACAACCAATTGAAAATGGTTTTCAGTTAATCGATGCCACTCCAAAAGTGATTTACAAGATTTATTATACTTCACAAAAAGATATTTTTACAGCTATTAAAAACGAAAAACAAGGTATTTT
>CAZAHJ010000105.1:0-3566 GCA_964485115.1 uncultured Flavobacterium sp. | reverse complement strand
CGGCATCTATTAAGCCTATATATGGTATGACAAGAATATTGTTGATGCCAAGCAAGTATGAGAGTTGGGGAAGGACTGCGACAGAGGCAATGTCGAATGGTATTCCAGTTATATGCACCGAGGCTGATGGACTCAAAGAAAATTGTGGATATGCTGGAACATATATAAAAAATCGTGATAATGTTCAAAGCTGGATTGAGGCAATTAAGAAGTTGGATGATAAAAAAACGTATTCCGAACTCTCAAGGAAGTCCAGAAAAAGAGCGCAAGATCACGACCCAAGCAAAGCACTTGATGAGTTTGAAGAATGGGTGCGAGAAAAGGTTAATAAATATTATCAATAATGGCGATATATATAAACGGGATAACTATATTGGCTGATGCAGTTGTTGAGCCAGTATCTCGTACGGATGCTAAAAATTGGATGCGCATTGATTATAACACCGATGATAGTCTCATTGATGACTTAATTGTTGCGGCACGTTTGCATCTTGAGAAATTGACTGGTAGGTCTTTGACAAATAAGTTGCTAAAGGCAATGATTGAGTGTACGGGTATGATGCCAGAGGTATGGATGATTGACCTACCTTATTCACCATTAAATTGCGTGGATGAGGTAAAATACAAAACTGGTATAAACACATATGATACCTTAACTAAAAACGAAGATTTTGAGGTTATTGGGGGTAAATTGTGGGTTTATGCTCGTGGTTACTACGAGGTCAAATATCAAGCTGGTTATGGCACACTCCCAGAGGACTTACAAAATGATATACTTACTTTGGTTGCGTGGATGTATGAGAATAGAGGTAAGAAGATGAACGCTGACCCAAAGCAATCAATCTCACAATATCCATCGTGGGATGGCTTAAACTATCACCAATATAAAGTGGTTGTAATATAATGGCAAGAGGAGTAACTATAAAGATTAATGGGTTACAAGAAACACTTGCTAAATTGAAGAATGAGGGGAATGATATAAAAAAGCAAGTTGATTTTGCAATTGGTGCTAATGTTGAGGCAATGGCAAGTGAGTCAAAGAATAGAGTTGTTGTTGATAACTCAAGACTTAAAAACTCAATAAGCGCAGCAAAACTAAAAGACTTTACTTATCAACTTGTGGCACAAGCCAATTATGCTGCTTATGTAGAGTTTGGTACTGGTAATTTATTTGTGCAATTACCAGAGGCTTATTGGAATGATTTGGCATCACAATTTAAGGCAAGACCAAGAAAAAGGCTTGTTAACTTGCCACCAAGACCATACTTGAGACCGAGTGTAAATAGAATTACTCCAATAATGCTTCAAGATATTGAGCAAATATTGGATAAAAATAAAGAGATATAATGCTTGATAGTGCAAATAGTGTGAGGACAATATATATAACCATCTTAAATGGTAATATCATATATAATGGCAAGAATGTGCCAGTGTATGGGCAAACACCATTTGGTACAACTCCTCAATACTATGTGGTTATTGGAGATATAAATGAGGGTGCGAGAAATACAAATCATAACTTTAGCAATGATGTTGAGGTTACTATTGACATTTTTGCACAACAATACAGAGTTTATGACAATAGTGTTGTTGACAATATTGCCTCACAAGTGTTAAATTTGTTAATACCAGACACCAATGTGAATGGCTTTAGTGATGTTAACTTTGAGGTATTTCCAATGAGTAGGACAAGTTCAACTTATTTACCATTATATGATGGTGACAATTTTGTAGCAAGAAAAATTATAACAATAAACAATTTAGTAAACCAAAAATAAAATAAACAATGGGACAAATTCAAGGTTCTCTGCAAAATGTAGAGATTGACGTAACTGGTGGTTCTTCATACGTTAGACTCGTATGTTTAAGAACTTCATCAGTTAATACCACAATGGATGCAACAGTTGAGCAAACTAATTGTGGAGTTTTGACTTCACCAAGTGAGCCACAAATGACAGTTGATTTTGATGCGATTTGTGAGACTTCTCCAGGTTCATTAACTCCAACTGCAATTTCATATGAAGAATTACTTAGCGCAATGGTAAACAAAACTCTTATTTCAGTTAGAGTTCAAAATCCAGCGGTAACTGGTTCATCAATTGGCACAGTTTACTATCACGCATTTAGCGGATATATTACTGATCTTACTTTGAATCAATCTTCAACAGAATTTATCAACTTCTCTGGTACTATTCAATCTACTGGATTATTGGATGTAATTGCTTAATTATGAATTATACTTCTTTTATACTTGGAGATAAGAAACTTGGACTAAAATTTGGGATGGCATCATTTAGGTATTTGCAAAACAAATTCACTAAAGGTGTAGCTTTTGCGGAGAATGACTTAAATGAGATTGGCATATCCCACATAATTTACTCTGGTTATTACAATAATTGCCTTGTCAAGGATGTAGAGCCAGAGGTAAGCTTTGAAGAACTTGTGGAGTATGTTGAACTTAATTTACTAAATGAGGAATTTGTAAATAAGGTGAAGGAGATTGTTGATATTTGGAGCAATAGCGACTTTATTAAACAAGCTAATCCACAAGAAGAGACAAAAAAAAAGACGACTCGTGGGAAGAAATAGAAGCTTACGCATTTGGTGAGCTTCAACTTTTACCTAATGAGTTTTATGCAATGAGTCCTCGCCACTTTTCTTTGATGATGCAAGGGCATCAGAATAGGAGGGTGGATGATTATAGGCAAACAAGACTTTTGATGTTTACAATGGTGCGTTTAATGGGTGATCCTAAGAGCGCACCAAAAACACCAGAAGCGTTATGGAACTTACCAGGTGATGAGGACAAGCAAACTGGTATGAGTGATGAGGAAATGAGGGAAATATTCAAAAGGTTGAGTAAATGAGTTTACAAATACAAATTGGGGCAGATGTTAGTGGTATTGACCAAGCAGTTGATCAAGCCTCAAAGTCATTAAATAAAATTAAGCCAGCTGCTCTTAGTGGTGTTGCTTCTTTAAATGCTCTTAGCCAAGTTGCTCGTGATGCTCCATTTGGATTTATTGCCATTCAAAACAACTTACCAATATTATTCGATTCATTTGGAACGCTTGTTACAAAAAGTAAAGGTGTTAAAAATGCATTTGGAGAAATAGCTGCGGCATTAGATGGACCAGTTGGGTTATCTTTTGCAATTGGTGGGGTAATATCATTATTGACCGTACTTACTCAAAAGTATGGTTCAATTGGCGGTGCAATAGATGCCTTTACTGGCAAGATAATGTCAGCAACCGAAATAAATGATAAATTTAATGCATCATTAGAAGATACTAAAAAAGCAAGTGCTGGTGAGATTGCTAACTTAAATTCATTAGTTAGAATACTTACAGATGTTAACTCATCAAGAGACCAGCAAATTGGAGCATTTGATGAATTAAACAAAAAATATTCTGGGTTACTTACCGACCAAAAAATTGAAAATCTTAACACCGCTACTTCAATTGCCTTAATTGCTGAGAGAACAAAATTAATTGCACAACAAATCACTTTAGAAGGTAGGAGAGAAGCTTTAATAAAGCTTATTGGTGAGTCTGCACTTGAAGGAG
>CAZAHJ010000104.1:0-3609 GCA_964485115.1 uncultured Flavobacterium sp. | reverse complement strand
GTTAGCGGTAATGGTACGACCGACCCAAACAGACCAACCTAGAAAGAAATAAATGGAACAAATTAGACAGGTAATGAAACAGATGATTAACGTTTCGGAAGACGAACTAAACGACTTCCTAAATAATGCTGTTATCAAAACTTTTAAACGACAAGAAATATTAAGCCGACCTAATGTTGTTCCAAACGAAATATTTTTCATCAACAAAGGACTTATTAGAGTTTTAGTAACCGACAACGAAGGAACTGAACATACCATCCATTTTGCATTAGAAAACCAATTTATTACAGACTATTCCAACTTTATTCAAGGGCAACCTTCAATTTATAGCTTACAGACTTTGGAAGAAACTGAAGTAGTTATTTTACCTCGTACTGCTATTGAATGGGGTTATAAAAACTTGACTGACGGACAAAAAATGGGACGACTGATTGCAGAGTATTATTTTATATACCAAGACGATAGAATTAAAAATTTGTATGTAAGAACACCTAAACAGCGATATGACAGCATAACGGACGTTTTTCCAAACATTCATAATCGAGTTCCTCAGCATATGATAGCTTCTTATTTAGGAATTACTCCAATTCACTTGAGCAGACTAAAAAAATCGGAAATTGCCAAACTATAAACATTTGTTATCGTTTGGCACTTGCTAACTGACCGACCTTTGCATTATAATTTAAAAAGAAATTGTAATGACAAAAATAATTATCATATCGCTTTTGTTGCTGTTTGGTTTAACAACAACCATTTCAGCACAAGAAAATTCTTTAAAGTCTATAAAGACAAAAAAGTACGACCCAACTTCCAACCTTGTAGTATGGCCAAAAGAGTTTAATCCTACAAAATCCAAATGGTATGTTTACAACGAAATTGAAATAAATGCCAAACCCGAAATAGTTTGGGATATTTTAATTGATGCGAAAAAATGGCATACGTTTTACAAAGGCGTAGAAAGCCCTGTGGAATTTATAAATGATACCAATGCTACCACTTTAAAAAATGGGCTCACTTTTAAAATGCACACTATGGGTTTACATCTTGAACCTCTAATGAAAGAATTTGTACCCAATGAAAGAATGGCTTGGGAAGTCCGCAGAGGAAATCTTACTGCCTATCACGCTTGGGTAATTGTTCCCACTGCAAAGGGCTGTAGATTAATAACACCAGAAGCCCAAAATGGATTTTTGACTTTTCTGCAAAAAGTATTTCAACCCAATAAACTACTAAATCTTCACGAACATTGGCTTGAAGTTATAAAAACAAGAGCGGAAGAAACAACACCTCGACTAACTGAAATAGAAAAGAATAAAATGAACGAAATTTTGAATTCATCTCTAATAAAATTTAATAGTGCAATTAACAATTTATCAGAAGCACAATTAAATTTCAGACCAGCAACAGATAAATGGTCTATCGCTGAATGTATTGAACATATTGCATTAGCGGAGTTGGAGTTTCCTAAAATTTTAGAAAGAGAAATGCAAAAACCCTCAAATCCTGATTTGAGAAGTAAAATCAAGATAAAAGATGATGAAATACAACCTAAGATGACAAGTAAAAAATGGAAAGCCAAAAGCCCTGAAATTTTTAAACCTTCAAATAAATTTATCAAAGCAAGCGAAGCTATAACCGCCTTTCAAAATCAAAGAAATAAAACTATAAGTTATGTTGAAACAACTAAAGATGATCTGAGAAATCATTATTGGAAACATCCACTTACTGGAATAATAGATTTGTACCAAACGCTAATACTGATGTCTGCACATTTAGAAAGGCATATAGAACAGATAGAAAACGTAAAATTATCAACTGATTTTCCTAAAAATTAAACTCTATGAAAGAATATACTTTAATAACAGGTGCCAGTTCTGGCATTGGATTAGAAATAGCAAAACAACTAGCAGCAAAAAATCAAAATTTAATTTTAGTTGCACGTAGCGAAGATAAATTAGAAGCACTTCAAAAAAATTTGAGAAAACAATTTAAAGTTGATGTTATTTACTTGCAGTATGATTTATCTGAACCAAATTCTGCTCAAGATTTATTCAATGAGATAAAAGAACATAAGTATTTGGTTACAGGCTTGATAAATAATGCAGGCTTTGGCGATTACGGAAATTTTGTAGAAATGCCATTGAAAAAAGACGAAGAAATGATTGCAGTTAATGTTACTACATTAGTTGGACTAACGAAGTTATTCGGTGCTGATATGGTAAAAGCTGGAAAAGGCAGAATTATGAATGTTGCTTCACTACTTTCATTTCTTCCATTCCCCTATTATTCAATTTATTCAGCTACTAAAAGTTTTGTTTTATCATTTACCGAAACAGTCGCAGCCGAATTGGAAGGAACAGGCGTAATAGTTACAGCACTTTGCCCTGGAACGGTAGAAACACCTTTTCATACAGACGCAATGCGAAAAACTAACGCTATGAGTGCCAACAAACCTGTGCCAGCAGATGTAGTTGCAAAAGCAGGAGTTGAATTATTTTTGAATGGTAAAGGCAAAAAAATTGTCGGTTTTATGAATTGGTTTTTGAGTAACTTACCAAGAGTAACACCAGACAAATTGATGATGAAAATAAAAAAGAATTTAGCAAGTATAAAACAATGATAGACTTTATTCAAAACGTAAAGGCAAGGAACGAAACACTCTTTTATTTTGGACTTGTCTGCCTAATTTTATCAATTATATTTTTGATTTTAGCAAAGACTACTGCAACACAGGTCTATGGCGTAAATGCTTGGTATAAGCCTTTTAAATTTGCTTTTTCAACTTTGACTTTTGCATGGGCTATGGCTTGGTATTGCTACTACTTACCTGATTTTAATATTAGGCTTTTTAATTGGTCAATAATTATCTTGTTAGGCTTTGAAGTTGTTTATATTGCAATTCAAGCCAGCAGAGGACAACAGTCGCATTACAATTTAAGCACAGGTTTTTATTCTGCAATGTTTTCCTTGATGGCTTTGGCTGCAACATTTGCAACACTTTATACAGCATACGTTGGCTTTTTATTTTTCGAAAATTCATTTCCAAATTTACCAACACACTATGTTTGGGCAATACGATTTGGTATCATTATATTCGTAATTTTCTCTTTTGAAGGTTTTGCAATGGGTTCAAGATTAAATCATAGTGTTGGGGCTTTAAATGACAACTCTAATTGGTTTATAATAGGTTGGAGCAAAACAGTTGGGGATTTGAGAGTTTCACATTTTATAGGCATGCACGCCTTACAGGTTTTACCGATACTTTCTTACTATTTTCTAAAAAATACAAAATTGACAGTTGGACTTTCAATTATATATGGACTTTTGGCTTTGCTGACACTCATTCAGGCACTACAAGGACGACCATTAATAAAGCAAAAGGACGAAGTAACACAAACACTATAAATTAAGACAACAGAAAACCACTACCGCTAACAGCGGTTTGGCAAAAGTGGCGGTGTAGTGCTTCGCATGACAGTTTTTCGTAAATTTGAAGTGTGTGCTTCGAATGAACATTTGTGGTAAAAATCGCCACCTTCGCCAAGCCGCCAACCGTTATAAGCAAGTTTGTAAGACAATTAAACCTTTAGACAAAAATTGCGTCACATA
>CAZAHJ010000103.1:0-3721 GCA_964485115.1 uncultured Flavobacterium sp. | reverse complement strand
AGTGATGGTATCACCAGCACCGAATGATGGAAAATCTTTTTTGCTTACTAATTCGTCTTGAACGAATTTCATTAAATCTGCCATGATATAAAAAATAATTGTTTGATTCAGAGCAACATGCACGGTTATCGTCAGAGGTTAGTCCAAAATGTGGGTGCAAATTTAGTGTTTTTTTTTAAATTTCAAATTTTTACAAGATAAATTGTTAGTGAGGGGTTAGGAGTTAATGAGCTAATTAGCGGATTAGCGGATTAGATTTTGGGTTTAAAACCCTAAAGATTAATGCTTATAGCTTATAGCCTATAGCCTTTAACCTTGTCATGCTGAACTTTTTTACCTCACCCTCTAACCCCTCTCCAAAGGAGAGGGGAGATACCCCATGGTTCAACATCTACATACAATTAAAAATCATCTAAAAATAAAAGCCTAAAGCTTATTGCTTATTGCCTAAAGCCTACTGCCTACAGCCTAATGCATTTGTAATCCCCAAGTTGTATTTTTTAAAATGTATCGAAAAAAATTAAAAATTTATTGTTTATCAATAAAAATTTATCTTTATTTGCAGAGTCAAACTTTAAAACTTATCACAATGACTCCTACAAATGCCACTATTTTTAAAACCATGCAAGTCCTGTTTTGGATAGCATTTATCGGGTTGTGCATCAAAACCGGTGCCTTGATAGTTTCCTTTTCCATCAGTTTATTGGTAAATGCAGCAGCTGCCAAAGATTTGTATTTGGGCTTAAACTTGTACGAATTGTACCAACACGATACCGTGCAATATGGTTTTGTAGCCTCTTTGGTAATTTCCTTAATGGCACTCAAAGCCTACATTGCATACTTGGTAGTAAAACTTTTTATGAAGTTTAATTTAAACAAACCCTTTCAGCCAGCCATTACCCAATTGTTTTTGCAAATGAGTCACGTAGCATTAGGAACCGGAATTTTAACCATTATTGCCGAAGGCTACACCAAGCACTTGCTAAATAAAGGTATTGCGGTGCCCATAGAAAGCAACGGAAGCGAGACCTTCTTTTTTGCCGGGGTAATTTACCTGCTGGCATTGGTGTTTCAAAAAGGGGTAGAGTTGCAAACCGAAAACGACTTAACGGTATAACATGGCAATTATAGTAAATTTAGATGTAATGATGGCCAAGCGGAAAATTTCCCTCAACGAACTTTCCGAAAGGGTAGGGCTCACCCTTTCCAACTTGTCCATATTAAAAACCGGAAAAGCCAAAGCCATTCGGTTCAGTACCCTCGAGGCCATTTGCGAAGTATTGGATTGCCAACCAGGCGATATCTTGGCATTTGATGGCGAGCGAACTTTAAAAAACGACTAAAATCTTACCTAAGCTTGTAGTGGTACTATATTTTGAACTTAAACCATTTACCCTTATCATAGTCAAAGTGTATATATAATTTTATTTACTAGATGATTAATTCTCATTTAAATGCTTTGCGATTAGGGTTTTCTAATAAACAAGCAACTGCCATACAATCGCTTGGATTGGATAAATATCTACAACAACAGCTAGAAGCCAAAGTGTTGGTAAAAGAACCTTTGTTTATTTCCAACAGTCCGAAAAGTTTGGCTGAGTTTCGTTCAATGAGAGAGGCTGTAAAGGGTAACGAAGAAGAGATTCAAAAAATTGTACATTACATTAACCAAACCAATTTTCAGTTTAAAGCATGGGTAATGCAACGGTTTGACGAGTCGGAGTACCCTTTGCGAGAAAAAATTGCGTTGTTTTTTCAAAACCACTTTGTGGTGACTTTGCAATCGGTACGTGTGCCTTACTGGGTATATCTTCACTACCAAACCATCCACCAACATGCCCTAGGCAATTATAAAACCTTGGTAAAAGAAATGGTGTATTCCAATGCGTTGATAAAGTATTTGGACAACCAACAAAACGTAAAAAATAAAATCAACGAAAACCTAGGCAGAGAGTTATTAGAGCTGTTTACCTTGGGAGAAGGCCAATATACAGAAGAAGACATTAAAAACGTTGCTCGAGCTTTTGCCGGACTATCCTTTGGAAAGGAAAAAGGAATGTATCGTAAGCTATTGAAAGACAATGCTGCCAAAACTATTTTTGGCTCTACTGGAAATTTTGATGCCAGCGATGCCATCGATTTGATTTTTGAAAAACCCCAAGTAGCTTATTTTTTAGCAGAGAAAGTCTTGAAATGGTTTTTTTTCGACCAACCTCCCAAGCATTTGATAGAAAAATATGGCAAAGTATTGTTGCAACACCAATATGAATTAAAGCCTTTTTTTCAAGAAATGTTTACACAGGAATGCCAACATACCCAAGGTGGCAACCAAATAAAAAATCCGTTGGTATTTTTTTTACAAGTACACCACGATTTGAATATTCCACCTAACTACAAATTATTGGCTTTTATTTTAAAAAGTCAAGCCATGGATATTTATGACCAACCCAATGTAAAGGGATGGAAGGGAGGCAAAGAATGGTTGACTTCTCAAACGTATGCAGACAGAAATCAGTTCATCGATTTTTTAATAGATGGCAACGAAATGTTTAAAAAACAACTAGCCAAACGGTTGGAAAGATTTGAAGTAGGAACCATTGATTTACTTCCAAAATTGGTATGCAATAACCCCAAAAATGCTGCTACCATTTTAGAGGAGTTAACCAATCGAATGATTTTTGAAACCAATCCGGAAATGGTATCAGAATTAAACCAAATCCTAAAGTACGATTTCGACCCCAAAGCTGCCAATGCCCAACAAAGCATGTTACGAGTGTACCAATATTTGGCAAAATCTCCTGAATTTCAAATTATTTAAGCTATGGAAAGAAGAAAATTTTTACAACTCACCGCAACCGGCACCGGAGGTTGGTTGGTTTTGCCACAATTTTTATCGGCATCAAATTGGTTGGCAAATGAAGAGAACTCTTCTGACCAAGTTTTGGTATTTATCCAGCTCAACGGAGGAAACGATGGGTTAAATACGTTTATTCCATATACCGATCCGTTGTATTATGAACATCGTCCGAAAATAGGCATTACTAAAAGTGAGGTCATCCAAGCTATAAATGGCATGGGATTTCACCCAGCTTTAAAAGATTTGGCAAAAATAGCCCAAGAAGGCAATTTAACCGTGATACAAAATGTGGGATATCCAAATCCGAATCGCTCTCATTTTAGAAGTCAGGAAATTTGGCAAACTGCATCAGATAGTTACCAGTATTTAGACCACGGTTGGTTGGGTCGTTTTTTAGACATCCAATGTGCCAATGAGTTGGTTCCATCATTGAACATCGACCCGATTGACAATTTGGCATTGAAGGCTCAAAAGTCTAACGGGCTTACGGTGAAAGACTTTCAAAAAATCAAACGTTATCAAACCGAAGGTGAAGAACTGAAATTATCTAACAATCCACAACTCGATTTTGTAAGAAAGCTACAATATGCTTCTACAGAGGGAATGGAGGAAATTGGCAAAGCCCTTAAAAAAGCAGCATATTTCAACGAAAGTTATGCCAACAATCCGTTAGCCAAAAATTTAGAATGGATGGCAAAATTAATCAAAGGAGGCTTGCATTCCAAAGTATATTACACCTCTTTAAACGGGTTTGACACCCATAACAACCAATTGCAAATCCACCAAAAAAAATTGGGTATTTTAAATGATGCTATATATTCCTTTTACAAAGATTTGAAAAAGAATGCTTTGTTAAGCAGAGTC
>CAZAHJ010000102.1:0-3994 GCA_964485115.1 uncultured Flavobacterium sp. | reverse complement strand
ACTCCGCCAAATTGGTTGGGAGGTACACGACAATGGTGCCGGTGGCATACCCGAAGACCCTACCGAATCGTTTCGTACTTCGTTTAAAGAAATCATACTTAAAGGCAAGTTTGAAGAAGCGATTAAAAAACTAAACCCTTGGATCACCCAAGAGCAGTTTACCTATTGCTTCGAAAAGATTTCGGAACAAGGCAGCAAAAAATTGCTCGAAGCCAATAAAGATATTTTTAATCACTTGCTCAAAGGCATTACCCTGCCCGGCAAAAACGAGCAAACGGGTTTTGATAATCCTACCGTTCGTTTGGTAGATTTTGAAAACTATAAAAACAACTCATTTATTTCCATCAACCAGTTTAGGGTAGATACTCCCAACCGAGCAAAAAAGTGCATCATCCCCGATATTGTTTGCTTTGTAAACGGGATGCCTTTTGTGGTAATTGAGTGCAAGGATATGTATTCGCCTGGTCCACTTAGTGAATCGTTCCGCCAAATAGAACGCTACAGCAACCAGCGGGAGGATTTTTTTAGCTCGGACGAAGGCGAAGAAAAACTCTTTCACACCAATCTTTTCAGTGTGATTACCCACGGTTTAGAAGCAAGGTTTGGCACCATTTGTTCCAACTTCGACTACTTCCTCAAATGGGTAGATATTTTTCCGGAAGAATACCAAACCATTCCGCCCGATACCACTATTTCTATTGAACCCGATAGCCAGCGTCAAGAGGTGTTAATTCATGGCATGTTCAACCACGAAATATTGATTGATATACTTAAGAATTTCACGCTTTTTATGCAACTTAAAAACGGGCAAGATATAAAAATCATTTGTCGCTACCAGCAATACCGTGCTGTTCGTAAAATGGTAGAACGCCTGCAACAAGGCGAAGATTTTAAACAACGAAGTGGCGTTATATGGCATACACAGGGCAGTGGCAAAAGTTTAACCATGGCATTCCTTGTTCGTAAAATGCGTTCTACTTTTAATTTAAAAGACTACAAAATATTAATGGTAGTGGATAGAATTGATTTAGAAGATCAACTCACCGAAACGGCCGAATTGGTAGAAAGAACCAACAACATAGAAACCAAGCAGGATTTGGTAATGCTCGAAAGCGATACCAATAACTTGAATATGGTCATGCTTCACAAGTTTATCGAGAATCAAAAAATCAGTTCAGAAACCTTATTGAAATTGGGCGTTATTCCAAAATTCACAGAGTTTCCCGAGATAAATAATAGCGAGAAAATTTTGATTCTGGTAGATGAGGCTCACCGTTCGCAAGGCAATGATATGGGTAAAAATTTATTCTTAGCCTTCCCCAATGCCACAAGAATTGGTTTTACAGGCACACCATTAATTACCGAACGCCACAAAAAACAAACAGCCGAACGTTTTTATCAACCCAAAGACCAATACATAGACACCTATAAAATGAATGATGCCGTTGCCGATGGTGCTACGGTGGATATAAAATACATAGGCAAAAAAACCTCCGACCAAATAAAAGACAAAGAAGTTTTTGATTTGGAATATGAAGAAACCTTTAAACACCGCACCGAAGAAGAACGCCAGGAAATTCAAAAGAGGTATGGCACCATGGTAGCGTTCTTAGAATCTAAGGAACGCATTGTTGAAATTGCTCAAGATATTTTAGAACATTTTGTAAATGAAATTTTACCGAATGGATTCAAAGCACAGGTAGTAGGCTCAAGCATTATAGCAGCTGTAAGGTACAAATTAGTGCTTAACGATTTAATTGCACAACGCTTACAACTGGAAGAAGAGAAAACAGGCGAAGACAGAAACGAAACACTGATTGCTCGTTTAAAAATTCTGAAAGCACACGCCATAGTTTCGGGCATGGGTACCAACGAACTCGATTATGTAACGGCTGCACGAAAAGAAGCATTGGAAGATGATGCCATTAATAATTTTAAAAAGGATTTTAATACCATTGACCCTGATAAAAAACTTTCAGGCATAGGTATTTTATGCGTTTGCGATAAATTGATTACAGGTTTTGATGCACCCATTGAACAAGTGATGTATTTAGATAAAAACCTTCGTGAACACGATTTATTACAAGCCATTGCCAGGGTAAACCGAACCAAGAAAGGTAAAACCCATGGTTTGGTTGTTGACTATTTCGGTATTACCAAAAACCTAAATCGTGCTTTAGGAATTTACACCGACCAAGAAGCTACGGAAAGTAAAGCAACACTCGATGAGTTTAAAGAATACTTTAAAGACATCAATGACGAAATACCGGAACTGGAACTTCGCTACAATAAGATAATCCAGTTTTTTAATACGAATGGCATTGCTGATTTTGAAGACTTTTTGCAACAAAAAACAGCAGACAGCAGAGAAATAGTATTGGTAGAAAAAGTCATCGAAATAGTAGGCGATTTAAAACTAAGAGCTCAATTCGATATTTTAGTAAAAAACTATTTCGATCGTTTGGACTTATTATTTAGTGAAGCCGAAACCCAACGCAAATACTGGATTCCTGCAAAACGAATTGGTTATTTGTTGTGGCGTATTCAATACCATTACAGAGATACACCACTTGACATTGGTTGGGCAAGTGAAAAAGTTCGCAGACTAATTGACAAGCATTTGGAATCCATCGGCATTAAGCAAAACGTGGATGAAGTTTCGATTTTCTCAGAAGACTTTCCTATAAAAATAAATAGTCTTTACGGCAATAGTAAATCTAAGGCCTCTGCAATGGAACACGCCTTGAGAGGACATATAAAAGTAAGTTTGCAAAACAGCGACCCAGCCATGTATCGCAAGTTTGACGACAGAATCAATGAGTTGATTATTAAATATCAAAATAACTGGGATCAATTGGTTGTTGAATTAGAAGAGCTAAGACAAGAAGCCGCAGCAGGTAGAAGTGAAAAGGAATTAAAAGTTCCTATTTACCAAGCACCATTCTTTGACTTGATAGGTATGGCATGCGAAAATGATGAACAAAACACAAAAGAATCCGAGTTGATTGAACTCTCGAATATTGTTATAGCTGCCATATTTGAAAGCATTGTGATATACGATTTCTGGAGCAAGCCGGACGAAACACTTGCTTTAACAGGTAAGATAGAACAGATGATTCGTTTCTCAGGCATACCAAGTATAGAAACCAAAGACAAAGAAATAACTTCGGACATTTTGAAGCTTACAAAAAACAATCATACCGAAATTATACGTTGCGTAAAATGAATGTAAACGGACTTGACATAGAAATTAGACGTTCAAACAGAACCAAAACCCTTTCGATTAATATTGAAAGAGATGGTTCTGTTAATGTTATTGTCCCGCTTGATTTAGAAGAATCTAAAATCTTGGATATTGTCAAATCCAAAGAATACGAAATTCATAAGCAGATTACAAATAACAAAGAATTAAATAAAGAACGCATTGATAGAAAGTTTGTACCAGGTCATTCATTTTTATACTTAGGCAGAAGTTACAATCTGCATATTATCGAGAACCAAAAAGAACCATTGAAGTTGCATAATGGCAAATTTTTATTGTCATCAAAATCAGTAGAAAAAGCAGAAGATACTTTTATCAAATTCTATAAAAAAATGGGCAAACCCATTTTAGAAAAACGACTAAATTATTTCAAAGACTTCATAAAAGAAAAACCGAATGAAGTTAAAATAGTAAATCTCCAAACACGTTGGGCTTCCTGCACACCATCAGGTAATCTTAATTTTAACTGGAAGTGCTTTATGGCGCCTCCTACTGTTTTAGATTATTTAATTGTACACGAATTAGTTCATTTAAAACACTTGAACCATACACGCCAATTTTGGGATGAGGTTTCTATAATAATCCCGGACTATAAAACACATGAGGATTGGTTGAGGAAAAATGGGGTAAAAATGACATTAAGAGATAATTGAAATGACAGTAATACGCGAAAAAAGCACTGGCTATAACAGCACCTACCCAAAAGGCGGGGTTTCGTGTTCCAAAGACAGT
>CAZAHJ010000101.1:0-4063 GCA_964485115.1 uncultured Flavobacterium sp. | reverse complement strand
ATGCTGGTATAAACGCTGGTGACTACGACGTACAAATAAAGAATTATTTAAACAATTGACTTTTTACGCATTTTCATGTTTAAAAATTCTACTCCAAGTGAAAATGCAATGGCAAAATACAAATAGCCTTTGGGTACTGCACCAATTTCTTCTCCTATCAAAGTAGCATGAGATAAGTGCATGCTTTCAGTAATTAGCATAAAACCAATTAAAATTAAAAATGCCAATCCAAGGATTTGAATAGAAGGATTAGCATTTACGAAATTACCAACCGGAATGGCAAACAACATCATTACCAATACTGAAATTATCACTGCAGTTACCATTAGGTACAATGCTCCTGGAATTCCATTGGTCATCCCAACTGCGGTTAAAATACTATCTACCGAAAAAATCAAATCGATCATCAATATTTGTACAATTACATTGGAAAACGATTTGGCAGCAGTAGATTTTAAATCTTTGGCATGTTCTCCTTTGTGGTCCACTTTTTCGTGAATTTCTTTGGTACTTTTGTATATCAAAAAGAGTCCACCTAAAAGTAGTATCAATGCTTGCCCGGTAATACCGGCATTAAACCAGCCCCAATTAATCTCAAACAATTCTACTTTCATGGCAATCAACCATGTAATTCCGAATAGCATGGCAATTCGCATAAACATGGCCAAAAGTAAACCAATTCTGGTAGCTTTTTTGCGTTGATCCTCTGGTAGTTTTCCTGTGACAATAGAAATAAAAATGATGTTATCTATTCCCAAAATAATTTCTAAGAAAGTAAGCGTTAACAAAGCAACGATAGCCTCAGGTTGTAATAATAATTCCATGGTATTTTCCTATTTAATTAGTTCATTTTTTTTGCGTAACCTTTGGCTTTTTGGCTATCGCCTACAAAGCCATATTCAAATTGATAGCCCACGTCATCCGTTTGTAAAATTTTGATATGGACTCCTTTTTTTTCTATTCTTGATTTTGGGTTGATTTTTTCTAAAATCATTTCACAGTCATTAATCCATCGAATCTTGGAACTATCAGTTGCATTTCGAAAAGTTTCCACCTGCATGTTTTCATCTCGGCTAAATACAGAAATTTCTTTCACACCATCCAGCTCCTGTTCCATTTGAAACTTTCCGGTTTTATAATCCGTACACTTTTGCTCCACTTGGTAACACGAATTTAGTATAAAACAACTCGTGATCAAACTAAAAACATTTTTCATAGCATTTATATTGGGTCGTTAAATAATCCATTCATCATGGTTTGGATGCCTTTCCACAATAAATAAACTGCTAAAAAACATAAAATCAAACCAACGGCAAGTACTATATAATGAAACCAATGTCCTTTATTAATCCACGCATTGTGAATGATGGTAGGGCCAATAAACATCAAAGGCAAAGCAATGACTGCTTTTTTGACACCTTTGTAAAATAAGTCTTGGTTCATATATATTTAAATTTTAATATCTTAAGACTATATGGTTTTACCTCAATAAAATTTTAACATGAGTTAATTTATTTTAAATAGGTTATTTTGTAAACGATATCAATATTTTGATATTATTATTTTATTGGTTATTTTTTTTTGAAATAAAAGCAATGGCTTTTCTCACATTTTGATGCTGTAATAATAATAATTTAGCATCTTCTGCATTTAATCCTGTGGCTTCTTGAATCATTTTGGTGCCTCTTTCTACCAATTTATGATTACTCAATTGCATGTCTACCATACGGTTGCCTTGTACTTTACCCAATTGAATCATACAACTGGTTGAAATCATGTTTAAAACCAACTTTTGGGCTGTGCCTGCTTTTAAGCGGGAACTACCCGTTACAAATTCAGGTCCAACTACCACTTCAATAGGGTAGTCGGATACTTTTTGTAACGGACTATTGGTATTGCATGTAATGCACCCGGTTGGGATGTAGTTTTTCTGACATTCTTGTAAAGCTCCAATTACATAAGGGGTAGTACCTGAAGCTGCTATTCCAATCACAAAATCGTTTATGTTTACCTGAAATTCTTGCAAGTCTTTCCATCCTTTTTGGGTGTCATCTTCTGCAAATTCTACTGCTTTTCTTATGGCTTGGTCTCCTCCTGCAATCAAACCAATTACCAAGTCAAAAGGTACCCCAAAGGTTGGTGGACATTCCGATGCATCCACTACTCCTAATCTTCCAGAAGTTCCTGCACCTAAGTAAAACAATCTACCTCCTTTTTTAAGTTGCTCCACTGCTTTTGTTACCAAAGCTTCGATTTGTGGAATAGATTTTTGTACAGCTAAAGGCACACTTTGGTCTTCTTGATTCATGGAAACCAAGATTTCTTGCACAGACATTTGTTCTAAATTCTGATAATTGGAGGATGCTTCTGTGATTTTTTCCATATTAGTGTGCATGACCGCTTTCCATCATATATGCCAAAGCAAAGCCAAGTAAGATCATGCTGATTTTTGCCAGATTGAATTTATGTCCTTCGTTGCTTTCAAAAATGATTGTAGAAGAAATGTGAAATAAAATCCCTATTACCACCGCAGTTAATTCTCGCGAAAAATGTTGCATAAAGTGTAAATGTTTTGCCATATAGGTGCCTATTGGGGTCATCAAAGCAAAACCCAACATAAAACCAAAGATCGTCCAATTTTTTAATCCCGACTGACGGAAAAAAATCGTCAGTATCATTGCAATAGGAAAGTGGTGAATACCAATGCCATAAGCCAAATGATTGTTTTGGTAAATAGGCAATCCTTCAAGCAATGCATGCAAACACAAACTTCCGAATAACAGCCATGGCATTTTTTGAAATGGCATTTCTTCTTCATGCGAGCCGTGCAAATGTACATGTCCGTGCTCAGCTCCTTTAGAGAAAAATTCAAGAACTATTTGCAAGATAATACCAAACATAATGTAAGCTCCCACCGGAATTTGAATGTGTGTATGACCTTCGTGTGTGTGTTGTTCAGCATGAAATAATTCAGGCAGCAAATGCATTACTGTGAGTGATAATAAAAAAGCACCAGAAAAAGCCAACAGCAATTTGATGTGTTTTTTCTTTTTAGGTTGGGTGGTCCATGCCAAAACATATCCCAACATAACTGCTAAAAAAGTAATGATATAGTGCATTTATTGAAAAATCAATATTAAACGTTCCGATTTTTGTTGGTCAAATTTAGTCAATTTGTAATCACCAAAAACTTCTAACAAATACAATCCTGCTTTTTCTAGCATTTCTTCAAAATCAGTTAAGCCCAACGCTTGTACTTTTTCGGTAAAATGATAGTTTTTTCCTTCAACATCAAAGCGAATTTCTTTGTAAATATATTCGTTATCTACCCTTCTTTCAATGGAAAAAGTTATTCCATTTAAAGTGATACTTTCTGATGGTACCAAGTTTTCTTTTACTATGTTTATATTCAAAAAATCAATTACTGCAATGCCATTTTCTGTCAAAGATTCTTTAATAGCTTGTAAGGTTTTTACATTATCGTCTGTACAATCAAAATATCCAAAACTGGTAAATAAATTAAAAATGGCATCAAATTTCTCGGGAAACTTTTCACGCATGTCGTGCACCAAAAAATGAACTTTTCCTTTTTGGTTTTCTTTGGCCAATGCAATATTGTTTTTGCTCAAATCGTAACCAGCTACATCAAAACCCAAAGTAGCCAAATAATTGGCATGCCTTCCTTTGCCACAAGCCAAATCTAAAATGGTGCTACCTATGGGTATATTCAAATACGAAGTAAGTTGGTCCATAACAAATTGAGCTTCTTGCTCATCACGATGTTGGTATAATATATGGTAATAAGGTGAATCAAACCATGATTCGAACCATTCGTTAGGAGTGTCTTTGTGCATGTAAAGTTCGTTCAACAATAAATGCAAAAGTACAAAAAGAAGAGGTGTAATGATAGCAAGTTAACGAATCCTTTTTCAATTAACTTTATTTTGTTTGAAATATACCATAATTGTAACTTTTAGCATTTGCTATCTACTAATTTATAAAACCTAACCAAATGAATACGTCACTTTTTATCTATTTCATCAATCCCTCTTCTAGAAGAAGG
>CAZAHJ010000100.1:0-4064 GCA_964485115.1 uncultured Flavobacterium sp. | reverse complement strand
AAAAATTCACTTTTTGAAAAGCAGAACCTAATCGCATGGCAGAATTTCTTAACTCTAAATATTTATTTTCGTCACCATTAACAAAAACCTTTAAACACATCAAACCAACCACGTCTGCAGAGCCATAAATGTATTGTTGGTATTCCTGCTCTGTATGATACTCGGTTTTATATAAATCTTGACGCATGCTATTCATAAAAGCTTCTACCAATTGCACCGGAATTTTGTATTTATGAATGGTATGCTGAAAAGCATTTAATACCGGGTTCAAACTTATCTTTCTTTCCAAAGCACGATACATTTCTGTTTCAAACTCTTCAAATAAAGTAGCTTTGTCAAACTCATGAAAAGTATCTACAATTTCATCTGCAAAACGTACAAATCCGTAGATATTGTATATATCTTGACGAATACAAGGGGCCAGCATTTTCACAGCACTCGAAAATGATGTACTGTAGGCATTGGTAACCTTTTGGCTACAAATGTTAGAAACATGATCAAAGATTGACTTCATATGATAGAATGTTTATTACGCATTAATTACGAATGATATTTCTCAATCAATTCAGCAACCAACTTACCGGATATTAAGGAAGGAGGTACTCCAGGGCCTGGTACGGTAAGTTGCCCGGTAAAATATAAATTTGGTAATTTTTTACTCTTTAACTTAGGTCGTAAAAAAGCAGTTTGTAATAAAGTGTTTGCCATGCCATAAGCATTTCCTTTACACGAATTGTAAGCCTCTTTAAAATCATTCACACAAAATGATTCATTAAAGATAACATGATTTTTCAAACTTTGCTCCGTAAGTTGCTCTAATCTTGTTAAAATAATTTCAAAATATTTTTCACGAATCTCGTGAGTATCTTCCAAGTCGGTTGCCAAAGGAATTAAAAAGATGGCTGCTTCTTTACCAACAGGTGCAACTTCATCTGTTTTAGAAGGGAAGCTTGCGTAAAACAAAGGCTCTGAAGGCCATTGCGGACGATCATAAATCTCTTCGGCATGCTTTGAAAAAGGTACATCAAAAAACAAACTATGGTGCTCTACTCTTTCAATTTCTTTATCAAAACCAACATAAAATAATAAGGAGGATGGGGCAAATGTTTTTTTGTCCCAATACTTTTCAGAATACTGACGAAATTTAGATTCTAACAAAGTTTCGGTATGTGAATAATCAGCTCCACTCAATACCAAATCGGCAGCAACAAAACCTGTTTGGGTTTCTAAACCAATCACTTTTTGGTTTTCCACTACAATTTTGTGGATGTTTTGGTTTATATGAAATTCAACACCAAGTTCTTCTGCCAGTTGCTGCATGGCTATTACAACCGAATACATGCCTCCTTTAGGGTGCCAGGTTCCTAAACCAAAATCGGCAAAATTCATAAAGCTGTAAAAAGCCGGAGTATCGGATGGTTTTGCTCCTAAAAACAAAACCGGAAACTCTAATATTTGAACCAATTTAGGATTCTTAAAACGCTTTCTAATTTCTTTGCTGATGTTAGAAAAGAAAGTTCCCACTTTTAACATGGTTTGTGGAGTAACCAATTCTATCGGACTCTCCCCGGGACGATATACCAATTTTTTAATTGCGATATTGTAATTGTCCTGTGCTTCTGATATGAATTTTTCTAAGACTTTACCGCTACCTTCCTCAATACTTTCAAAAGTTTGTACAATTTCATGCAAATTATCTGCAATATTCACATAATCTTTGATGCCAAAATATACTTGATAAGCTGGACTCAACTTGATTAATTGATAATAATCGGTAGTCTTTTTGCCAAAATCAGCAAAAAATCGTTCAAACACATCTGGCATCCAATACCAAGTGGGACCAATATCAAAGGTAAAACCATCTTTGCGCAATTGTCGGGCTCTACCTCCAACGGTGCTGTTTTTTTCAAAAACTTGAACTTGGTGTCCGGCTTTGGCCAAATAACAAGAGGCTGCTAAAGCGGAAAATCCAGAACCAATAATGGCTATCTTCATATAGGATGGTTTGTAAAGTTGGGCAATAATAGTTTATAAATAACGTGAAAACTCTTTGATGCTTTGGAATGTTTTTAATTTAGGATGGTGATTTGGTTTAATAAACTCTACCTGTCTGCCTAAAACCCAAATTTCTGTGTCGTCTTCCTCTGAAATCAATAAATCCGTTAGGTTTTTTAAATACGGATTGATTTCATCTTTGTCAGGTTCCACAGTGATGTAAGTAACAAAAACCAAGTTATTAAAATATTTTTTCAAAGCAGGTAAATTATCTGCAGGAACGCTTTCTCCTAAATAGATAGCTTTGAATCCCTTGTCTAAAACTTCAAAATTTAAATACATCAATCCAAGTTCGTGGATCTCATTTACGGGAAGATACAATACAAATGTCTTCTCTAAATTTTCTGGCCCCTTTACTTGTACTTTTTCCGTTTGAATCAATAATTTTTGCTTGATCAAAAACGTAATGAAATGCTCGTGTGCCGGGGTAATGGTATCGGTTTGCCATAAAAACCCAAGCTCTTCCATCAAAGGAATGAATACTTCAAAGAAAACCTCTCTAAACGACTTTTCTCCAAGCAACTGGTTGTACGTATTTAAAAACAAGGCTTGGTCAAAATTCATCATCGCCATTTTAAAGGCATTCAACGCATGATTTTTGGCACTTTTTTCGGTAATGATTCCACGAATCATTTTATTTAAATCTTCATCCTGTAATTTTGAAATCTTCGAAATTTTATAACCATAATTATGTAAAAGTGTAATATTTAACAACTTTTGTAAGGCTGCTAAATCATAGTATCGGATATTGGAATCTGTTCGCATAGGTTGCAAAACATCATATCTTTTTTCCCAAATGCGAATGGTATGAGCTTTGATACCAGACAAATTTTCCAGATCCTTTATACTAAAAACACTCTTAACTTGTTCCATAAATTTGTTTTTTTGTTCAACAAATATAATAATTAATTAAACAAAATTGATTTGTTGTGTTTTTTTTAACCAATAATAATAAAATTAGTCCTACCATTCATAATAAATAAAATGGTTGCATCATGTTTAAATAATAAGTAAAAAATATAACTAAATTTGTTAAAATATTTGTACAGTAATTAAATGAAAAGTTTGTTATACCCCTTAAAATTTATCCCGTTAGCAAAATATCGAATTTGGGGAGGAAATAAACTGAATACAGTTTTAAAAAAAGGTTTTACCGAAGATAACATAGGAGAATCTTGGGAGATATCAGGAGTTCGAGATAACGAAACTTTAGTGTCGGATGGATTTTTATCCGGAAAAACCCTGCAACAATTAATCCAGGAATACCAAAAAGAGTTGGTAGGGAAACAAGTTTTTGAAACGTTTCAAGACCAATTTCCTTTGTTAATTAAATTTATTGATGCTAAAACTCCACTTTCCATTCAAGTGCATCCTCACGATTCGATTGCAAAAGAAAGGCACCAATCTTTTGGAAAAAATGAAATGTGGTATGTAATGGATGCTGAGGAAAATGCGGAAATTATTGTTGGATTTCAAACAGAATTAACCAAGGAAAAGTATACCGAGTATTTGAACAACAACCAAATTTTGGATGTGTTAAACACCGTTAAAACCAAAACCGGAGATGCTTTTTACATTCCAACCGGTAGAGTTCATGCCATTGGTGCTGGAGTTTTGTTAGCTGAAATTCAACAAACATCTGATATCACTTATCGAATTTTCGATTACAATCGTGTGGATAAAGCTACCGGAAAAACAAGGGAACTACACAACGACTTGGCTTTAGATGTTATAGATTTTGAAGTGCATGATACATATAAAACTTCTTACGAAATATTAAAAAACGAAAGTAATAGGTTGATTCATTCTCCTTATTTTATAACTAATATCCTTCATTTAAATCAATCTATTGTTAAGGATTATTCTAAAATTGATTCGTTTGTTATTTACATATGCATCGATGGAAATTTAGCATTAGTTGCCAACCAACAAAGCTACACCCTACAAAAAGGTGAGTGTATTTTAATTCCTGCTTGTTTAAATCATCTAGAGTTAATACCTATAAGCGA
>CAZAHJ010000099.1:0-4204 GCA_964485115.1 uncultured Flavobacterium sp. | reverse complement strand
ACAATGATTTTGTCAAAAGAAGCAATTAAATAATTTCTCATTCCGAACGACAAAAGCACTGCTGTACCTGCTATCATTACTTTCATCTCCTCGGTTATTACTAACTCCTCTCTACCTATAAAGGCATAATGTTGTATAAATCTTGCCACTCGATGTTCAAAGTGTTTTTGATCTTTTTTAGGTCTTTTTTGAAGTACTGGAAAATGTTGTCGTAAGTAAAAGCTTTGTTGTGGAGTTAGCTTTTTGGTTTTCCAGTACCAATGCACATAAACCGGACGATTAAAAAACAACACAGAAGCACTGTCTGCCATAAAAAAAATAAACAGTCCTGCTAAGAAAATACAAGTAATGATAACAATGAAAAAGTCCAAATTGCAAAAATTTTGACGGAAGATACTATTTTTATTCTTAGTTGGTTTCCCACTAAGTTTACTTTTTTAAATATATATACCCAAATAAAAAGCCTGTAAATCCCTGAAAACTGAACACCAAATGAGGAGACTGTAATAAAACACAAAGAAACCTTGTTAAATTATTTTTTAAAGCACTAATAAAAAAATAAAGGTAACACTCAAAATGCCAATTACTTTCAGGTTTTTTTGCACAAAATGGAGACGAATGAAAAAACGATTTCGGAAGATGTTTCAATTTTTTTTAGTAACATTGAAAGTTTTTTCAACCATAACTACGTACGAATCCTATGAACAAAAAAACAACACTCCTGCTTTGGAGTATTTTCGGACTTTGGTCTGCCTTATTACTGGCACAAAAAAACATTACGGTAGAAGAAATTTACAACGGCACTTTCCGAACCAAAAACATGGAACAACTCCATTCCATGAAAAACTCCAACCAATATACTGTATTGCAAACTGACCGAAACAGCAGAAGCAGCAAAATTGTGTTGTTTGATTTTGCAACCTTAAAAGAAGTGAAAACTTTGGTTGACACCAAAAACTTTTCTGAACTAAAAGGTATAGATGCTTACACCTTTAACCCCTCCGAAACTGCAGTTTTAATTGCCAATAACACCGAATCTATTTACCGACATTCTTCCGTAGCAGATTATTTTTACATCGATTTGGCTACCCAAAAAATAGAAAAAATTGCAGCTTACAAAATTCAAGAACCAACTTTTTCACCAGATGGTACCAAAATAGCTTATGCTTATCAAAACAATTTATATTGGTTTGATTTAAATACCAAACAAACCAATGCAATTACCACCAATGGCAAGAAAAATCATATAATTCATGGAATCACCGATTGGGTGTATGAAGAAGAATTTGGTTACGTAAGAGCATTTCAGTGGAGCAATAATAGCCAACATTTGGCATACATTAGTTTTGACGAAACGGAAGTGCCTGAATTTTCGATGGATGTATACGGCACCGGATTATACCCAACCCAAGAGGTTTTTAAATACCCAAAAGCAGGAGAGAAAAATGCCGTAGTTAGTTTGCAATTGTTTACTTTGGCAAACCAACAAACCAAAAAAATTCCGTTAACCAACGAGTCCGACTATTACATTGCTCGCTTACAAGCTACTAACCAACCGGAACAATGGGTAATGCAAGTTTTAAATCGTCACCAAACCCAACTAAAATTGGTTGCTGTACAAGCCAATGGCAGCACCAAAGTTTTACATACCGAAACGGATAAAGCGTATGTAGATGTGCATGATTACCTGACATTTTTACCAGATCATAGCTTTATATGGGCTTCTGAAAAAGATGGCTGGATGCATTTGTACCACCACGATGCCAACGGAAAACTCCACAAACAAATTACCAAAGGAAATTGGGATGTGACCGATTATTATGGATATGATGCGAAAAGCAAAACTATTTTTTACCAATCCGTAGAAAGAGGTTCTACCAAACGACATGTGTATGCCATTGGAATGGATGGCAAGAAAAAACGTTTGTTAACCCCAAAAACAGGGAATAATAAAGCCAAGTTTAGTCCTAATTTTAGCCACTTTATCTGGACACATTCTAGTACCACCGAACCTACTAGTTTTGCTTTGGTTGATACCAAATCGGGTAAATTGATCCAAACTATTGTAGAGAATTCTGATTTAACTCAAAAATTGCAAGCCTATCAGCTTCCTGTTAAAGAATTTATTACGGTTAACAATGCGTTAGGCCAACCGATGAATGCTTACATTATCAAACCAAAAGATTTTAATCCAAACAAGAAATATCCGTTGTTGTTGTTTCAGTATAGTGGTCCGGGTTCGCAACAAGTAAATGACCAATGGATGAATAGCAATGATTATTGGCACATGATGTTAACCCAAAAGGGATATATTGTTGCATGTGTAGATGGAAGAGGTACCGGATATTTGGGGAGAGACTTTAAAAAAGTAACCCAATTGCAGTTAGGAAAATACGAAGTGGAAGATCAAATTTTTGCAGCCAAGTACTTTGGCAATCAACCTTTTATAGATGCAGGTAGAATTGGTATTTGGGGATGGAGTTATGGTGGCTTTATGAGCAGCAATTGTTTGTTGCAAGGAAATGACGTGTTTAAAATGGCAATTGCAGTTGCTCCGGTAACCAATTGGAGATTTTACGACACCATTTACACCGAGCGTTATATGCAAACTCCGCAGGAAAATGCATCGGGATATGACGATAATTCCCCCATCAATCATATACAAAAGTTAAAAGGAAAATACTTAATTATTCACGGAACTGCGGATGATAACGTACACGTGCAAAATGCCTTGCGAATGATCAGAGCTTTGCAACTTGCCGGAAAAGATTTTGACCAAGCCATTTATCCGGATACCAACCACGGGATTTATGGAGGAAAAATTCGCACTCAATTGTACCAAAAAATGACCGATTACATTTTAACCAACTTATAAAACTAACCAATTACCAACTTATGTTTACAATTAACCAACCTAAATCCGTAGAAGAAATTCAAAACTTCGAAGGAAAATATCCCAAGCAATTGTGGTATTTATTTTTTAGCGAAATGTGGGAACGCTTTTGCTTTTATGGGATGCGAGGCATGCTTACTTTTTTTATGGTGCAACAGTTATTTATGAAAGAAGAAGATGCTAATTTACAATATGGTGCTACCCAAGCTTTTGTTTATGCATTTACCTTTATTGGTGGTTTGTTTGCAGATAAAATTTTAGGATATCGAAAATCCTTATTTTGGGGAGGTTTAATGATGATCATAGGTAGTGCCATTTTGGCTACCGATCCAAAAGAATTTTTCTTTCTAGGAATCTCCTTTACGGTGATAGGAACAGGTTTTTTTAAACCGAATATTTCTACCATGGTTGGTACTTTATACAAAGCCAATGACTCCAGAAGAGATGCAGGTTTTTCCTTGTTTTATTCCGGCATCAATATTGGTGCTTTGTTAGGAGGTTATGCCTGTATTTGGGTAGGAAAAAATTATTCCTGGAACTTAGCTTTTGGATTGGCAGGAATTGTAATGACCATAAGTTTACTTACGTTTTTATTCACCCAAAAATCGCTGGCAACCATCGGACTTTCTCCTCTTTTAAATTTAGAGAAAACCAAAAGAAAAACCTATGAAGTACTTACCTATGCTGGTACTTTATTAGCTATTCCACTAATCATGGCTATGGTATCAAAACCAGAATATACCGATTATTTTATGTACACTATCGGGCCTTTGACCTTGCTGTATCTAATTTGGGAAATGCGAAATTTTTCGTTTGCAGAAAATAAAAAACTAATTGCTGCTTTAATATTTATCGTATTTTCTGTTTTGTTTTGGGCATTTTTTGAACAAAGCGGAGGTTCGTTAAGCTTGTTTGCTGCAAATAACTTAGACGATAAAATTCTGGGAATTACTTTTGATCCAAATGGAGTAAACAATGCCTCCAATAGTTTATTTGTAATCATTTTTGCTCCAATATTGGGTATTTTATGGATTTGGTTAAGCAATCGTAAAAAAGAACCCAATACCGTTGTAAAATTTGGTTTAGGATTTTTGTTTTTAGCTTTGGCATTTTATACTTTTTATGCAACTAGATACTTTGCTACTGTAGAGGGAATGACTTCTTTAGAAATTTTTACCATTGCTTACTTTGTAATTACGATTGGTGAACTTTGCTTATCTCATATCGGACTTTCTATCATGACCAAATTATATCCTGCCAAACTACAAGGTGTGATGATGGGTATGTGGTATTTGTCAAGTGCTTACGTAC
>CAZAHJ010000098.1:0-4218 GCA_964485115.1 uncultured Flavobacterium sp. | reverse complement strand
TTTTGACAATGATGGTTTTTTAGATGTTTTGGGTGGAGGAAATAAAATTATGTACGGTAATGGTGACTTAACATTTACTGCCGAAAGCACCAACATCAATAATGGACCGATTGGTGATATCAACAACGATGGCTTTTTAGATGTACAAATTGGGGGTACTATCTATCGTAGCAATGGCAACAATAATAATTGGTGTAAAGTAACTTTAAGAGGTATCCAATCCAATGGCAATGGTATTGGAGCAAGAGTAGAATTACACGGTCCATGGGGAGTGCAAATAAGAGATGTGCAAAGTGGGGTGGGTTTCAGACACATGAATAGTTTGAATGTACACTTTGGAATTGGCACCCATACTACCATCCAAAAAGTTGTGGTAAAATGGCCATCCGGAATCATTGATGAAATTCTAAATCCTGCCATCAACCAAACCCATCATGTAAACGAAGGAAGTACTTTAAATACCCCTACCATTGCAAACACACAAAAATTGGTAATTTTCCCTAATCCAACTTCTCAAAATTTATTTGTAGAAGAAACAGAATACACCAATTACCAAGTGGTGGATATGTTAGGAAGAACTTGTTTGAGTGGCAAATTAACTTCTCAAGGAATTTTAGTTGCTAACTTAACAAACGGACAATATATATTGGTATTGCAAAATGAATTTTACCAATCCAAATCTGCTCCTTTTATTAAAAATTAATCCATGATTCAAAAAATCTGTTTGTTCTTATTAATTGGTTTTAGTGCTTTGGCACAAAATATCGTATTGCAAACTTTTGCCACAGGTTTTTCCAGTCCTGTTGCAATAGTCCACGCTGGAGATTCTAGATTATTTGTGGTTCAAAGAGGAGGCTTGGTTCGCATTTTAAATGCAGATGGCACCATCAATGCTACTCCATTTTTAGATGTTAGCAGCATAATTGTTTCCGGTGGAGAAAGAGGTTTGTTGGGTTTGGCATTTCACCCTGACTATACCAATAACGGTTTGTTTTTTGTAAATTATACTCGCTCTGGTGATGGAGCAACCGTAATTGCACGATACCAAGTTTCAAGTAATCCAAACATTGCTAATGCATCATCCGCACAAGTTATTTTAACCATTTCACAACCATACACCAATCACAATGGAGGCAGTATCGTATTTGGCCCTGATGGATTTTTATACATTGGTATGGGTGATGGAGGAAGCGGAGGTGATCCTCAAAATTTAGCACAAAATATACAATCGCATTTAGGAAAAATGTTGCGAATTGATGTTACTAACCAAACTACTTATCAAAATCCGAATACCAACCCTTTTTTTGGTGCAACAACCGGTTTAGATGAAATATTTTTTGTAGGGATGAGAAATCCATGGAAATTTTCCTTTAACCGATTGAATGGTGATATGTGGATTGCAGATGTGGGACAAAATGCAAGAGAGGAAATTAACAAGATTCCCAACCCTATGACACCCGGACTCAATTTTGGTTGGAGATGCTACGAAGCAAATATTGTATACAACACAACAGGATGTGGTGCAATGTCTAATTACTTTTTTCCGTTTGCTTCGTACAACTTAGGTGGTGTTTATTGTTCTGTAACCGGAGGTTATGTTTACACCGGAAATATATACCCGAATTTACAAAACAAATATTTATTTGCTGATTATTGTGCCAATCGAATAGGTTGGATTGATGCAGTAAATCCCGGAGTAATAACTTGGAGCACCAACTTCTCAGGTAACTTTAGTACTTTTGGAGAAGACGTAAACGGAGAGTTATATATTGCCGGAATTTCCAACGGAACTATTTCTAAAATTGTAGACACTACATTGTCCATGGCAGATGAAAATAATTCTTCATATCAAGTTTATCCAAACCCAACCTCTGAAAAACTATATGTGCAATGGAATAGTAATGAAGCACCAAATAGGATAACATTATGGAATATTCATGGGCAAAAAATGGAAGTACCCTCTTCGTTTACCGAAAATAAAATTAGTATAGATGTTAGAAGTTTGACCAAAGGAGTTTATTTTCTTCAAACAGTAAACAATGGCACCACGAAAACACAAAAAGTCATCATTCAATAAAAAAAGCAGCTAAGGCTGCTTTTTTTATGATTAAAAGATATTTCTACATTTTCCAAATCACCGATTCTAATGGTTGTAAATATAAAGTAATCGTACCCTCTCCTTTTTTCACCGTAAGGGTCACATTCTTTTTACCAAATAATTGCTCTTTTAAAGCGTATGCTCCATCTTTCAATTGCCATTTTTGAATCAATTCTTTTGGTAAGATGATGTCATGGTTTACCGAAGTATTTTGGTAAAAATTACAAACAATAATTAATTTTTCTTGGCGGTTATATCTCACATAACTAAACAATCCTTGCTCGTAATTTAGATTATTTTCTATATTAAAAGTATTAATTTCATGATAGGCACCCATCAATGCTTTACTCTTAATGGTAAAATTAAGCAAGCGTTTGTAGTAATCGCGTAAAGATTTCTCCTCTTGATTTAATCTTCCTCCATCAAATTTACCACCATTCATCCATTTTTGGTGATGTGGCACACCAACATAATCAAAAATAGAAGTTCTGCTCGGTTTGCCAAATCCAGTATCCTGTGCACCGGGCTCCCCTACTTCTTGCCCAAAATAAATCATAGTTGGCGAAGTACCAATAGTGGCAGATACCACCATTGCAGGCAATACTTTTTTAGGATCTCCTGCAAATTCTGGACTAGCAATACGTTGTTCATCGTGATTTTCCAGAAAATGCATCATGTGATGCTCTATATCAGCTAATCCTTGTTGGATGTTCGCAATATGCTTAGGTAAACCTCTGCCTTGCACAATGTTTTTTAAAGTATCATACAGCTCCACTTTATCATATAAATAATCCATTTTTCCGAGTTGGATGTAATTTCGATATTCCGCAGGATTATAAATTTCAGCCAGCAAAAAGGCTTTCGGATTTTTCATTTTGATGTGCGAATTCATATAACTCCAGAACTCTACCGGAACCATTTCGGCCATATCATATCTAAATCCATCCACTCCTTTTGCTATCCAATACAACGCAATGTCCTTAAACTTTACCCACGAACTTGGCACATCTTTGTCTTTCCAAAAAGCAAAATGAGCTTTGTAATCTTTTTGATGGTACCCTTCTGGCAACAAAGGAAAATCTTTCGATCCGTCCGGTTTGACACCGTAGTTAATTTTCACGGTTTCATACCAATCATGAATGCTTGGTTTTGCAGCTCGAGAGCCATTGCCTGTCCATTTTGCAGGATTTTCAACAAATTTCCCATCCGATAACGGATGTTTTTGTCCACCCAAAGGTTGATAATTTGCATCTGTAGGCACTTCAAATGGTGTATTTGGAATATAATAAAAGTTATTGTTTCTGTCATACTCTACAGCAGTATTGTCTTTTGCTCCAAAATCTTCCACTCCTTTAGGATTGGTTTTTCCTTCGTACTTTCTGGCAATGTGGTTTGGCACAATATCAATAATCACTTTTAAATCATTTTGATGGGTACGAGCTATCAATGCTTCGAATTCTTGCAAACGATTGGCTGGATTTTTAGCCAAATCTGGATTTACGTTGTAATAATCTTTTACTGCATAAGGTGAGCCTGCTCTTCCTTTTA
The DNA here is from genome assembly GCA_964485115.1 of uncultured Flavobacterium sp. Classification (GTDB taxonomy): domain Bacteria; phylum Bacteroidota; class Bacteroidia; order Flavobacteriales; family Flavobacteriaceae; genus Flavobacterium. The sequence continues at coordinate 572 of CAZAHJ010000098.1, read as the reverse complement.
CCACATCCGGATCGTCGTTTGAAATACCATAAGCAGTGTAATCATTTACCAAAGCATGGTGTGGAATTCCGGTATACCAAATGTGGGTTACCCCTAAATCTTTGATTTCCTGTAAAGCTTTGTTGGTAAAGTCGTCAAACTTTCCAACGCCATTTTGCTCTATAGTTCCCCAAGGTTGATTGGTTTCATTTTGGTTCCCGAACAAGCGGGTAAAGACTTGGTAAACTACAATTTTACCTTCTTCAGTTGTTTCTTCCTTCATAGGTTTTTCAGATTGATTGCACCCTACAATCAAAAGGGTGGTAAGTGTAATCCATGTAATTTTTTTTCGCATAAAAAAGCAGATTAATTCTCGTATAAATACCAACTAATTAGTCTTCATCAATGATAATTTTGATTGCATTTCCTCAAATATAAGAAAAATATTTTGGTACGAATTGTCTAAATAATAGTCTAATTGATGTACCGGAACCCATTTTACTTGTTCAATTCCTTCTTCTGTTTGAGCAATGGGTTCACCAACATAGCTAGAGTGCATCCAATACCATTGTGTTATTTTTAGTTTGTATCTT
>CAZAHJ010000097.1:0-4248 GCA_964485115.1 uncultured Flavobacterium sp. | reverse complement strand
ATTAATTTACTTGTTTTGGTACAAACCAATTAGAAATATATAAACCAAGGAAAGTAAAAAATCCGTTAACTATTAATATTTCAAATCCAAATGCAAACCCAAACCAATCCTGACTTTTAAGGTTTAATAAGATACTAATTGTTACAGATAACAAAGCAATCAAAGGTACCCAATTGTCTCTCACCTTTAACTTGGTAAATAAACCAAAAGAGTATAAACCCAGCAATGGACCGTAAGTAAATCCAGCAAATTTTAGTACTTTATCTATCACACTTGCGTCTTCAATTAAATATTTGAATAATAAAATTACCCCAATAGATACCAGTACAAAAGATAGATGAACCTTCTTTCTAATTTGAATTTGTTTTAACGTATTATACTTTTTTTCAATCGACAAAATATCCACACAAAAGGAAGTAGTTAACGAAGTCATGGCACTATCTGCACTTGAATATGCAGCTGCTATGAGCCCAACCGTAAAGAAAAAAGCAACTCCAAATCCTAAATATTCGTTGGCCAAAACCGGAAACAATTGGTCTTTATGTACATCTATTCCATTTTTAATGGCATACTCTGTAAATAATAAACCTAATACCAAAAACAAAAAGTTAACTATGGTAAGTACAATGGTAAACCAAAACATGTTTTTTTGAGCATCCTTTAACGACCTACATGTCAAATTCTTTTGCATCATATCTTGGTCTAAACCAGTCATAGCAATGGCAATAAATGTTCCTGAAAAAAATTGTTTCCAAAAGTAATCAGCAGAACTTAGATCGTTAAAAAAGAAAGTTTTTGAAAATTCACTTTCTGCAACAAAACTTGTAATACTAGTTAAGTTTAATCCTAAATCGGCAGAAACGGTATAAATACTCACTCCAACCGCTATCAACATAAACAATGTTTGCAAAGTATCCGTCCAAACTATGGTTTGAATACCTGATTTAAAAGTATACACCCAAATTAAGAAAATGGTTACGGTTACGGTTAACCAATATGGAATTCCAAGAGGAGCAAAAACCAAAGTTTGTAAAACATCTGCCACCAACATCAATCTCAAATTGGACCCAACCGTTCTAGAAACAATAAAAAACCAAGCTCCTGTTTTATAAGATAGTGCTCCAAAACGCTGTTCTAAATACGTATAAATGGTTGTTAAACCTAGTTTGTAATACAAAGGCATTAACACTGTACCAATGATCAAATAACCCAAAATATATCCGAGAACTAACTGAAAGTAAACAAACTGTGATGCTTCAACTTTTCCTGGAACCGATATAAAAGTAACCCCAGATAGGGAAGCACCAATCATTCCGAATGCTACCAAGTACCAAGGAGAACTTTGGTTGGCTTTAAAAAAGGTTTCGTTGCTCTCCTCTTTTTTACCAACCACATAAGACAAACCAATTAAAACTCCAAAATAAGTGAATATCAAAATCAACAAATAAGTTGGGGCCATGCAAATATTTTTTTTACAAAGTAAAACTTTAAAACTGTAATTCAAAAAAATATTTTAAACAAGCAAATGTAAAACCCTTATTTTTGCAATATGGAATTTCCTTCAAGATTATTAGAAAATGCGGTATTGGAAGTGGCACAGCTACCTGGAATAGGTAAAAAAACGGCTCTACGTTTGGTATTGCATTTGTTAAAAAACCCTTCTCACCAAACTTTGCATTTGGCTAATTCTTTAATAAAATTTCGTGAAGAGATAAATTATTGTAAGAGCTGTCATAACCTTTCTGACATGGAAGTTTGTGACATTTGTAAAAGTCATCAACGGAACCATCAAATAATTTGCGTTGTAGAAGACATTAGGGATGTAATGGCAATTGAAAATACAGGACAATTTCAAGGGATTTATCATGTTTTAGGAGGAAAGATTTCTCCTATGGAAGGTATAGGGCCTTCTCAGTTAAATATTGAAAGTTTGATAGAAAAAGTCAAAAAACAATCAGTAGAAGAAATTATATTAGCATTAAGTTCTACCATGGAGGCAGACACCACTAATTTTTACATTTATAAAAAATTATTAGATTCAAATATAAAAATTTCGAGTATTTCTAGAGGAATTGCAGTTGGTGACGAATTAGAATATACGGATGAAGTAACTTTGGGAAGAAGTATTTTACATCGCATTCCTTTTGAAAAAAGCTTTACATCAAACCATAAATAAAGGAAATTTTATTAAATTAATTGACTTAATCAATAATTAAAAATACTTTTAAAAATAAGATTTATTGTAAATATAAATAGATTTTTAAAGCAAAATAATTTTTAAATTCTAATAGATAAAATATTAATAATTGAAATTATTTTTTAGTCTAAAATTAAACAAAATATTAACTATCTAAATTATTACATAATTATGGTTTTTGGTAAAATCTTAATAACTGGAGGGGCGGGTTTTATTGGTTCAAATTTATGTGAATATTTTTTAGCGAAAAACTATTATGTAGTTTGTTTGGATAATTTTGCAACTGGACATCGTCATAATATTTCAAAACACCTTGAAAATAATAACTTTCAATTAATTGAAGGGGATATTAGAAATTTAGAAACCTGTCAACATGCAGTAAATGGAATTTCTTATGTTTTACATCAAGCAGCATTGGGTTCTGTTCCTCGTTCTATAAATGACCCTATAACAAGTAATGAAGTTAATGTAAATGGCTTTTTAAATATGTTAGTTGCGTCAAGAGATGCTGGAGTAAAGCGTTTTATTTATGCTGCAAGCTCGTCAACTTATGGCGATTCAGAAAGTCTTCCAAAAGTAGAAGACAAAATTGGGAAACCATTGTCTCCATATGCTATTACCAAATATATAAATGAAATATATGCAGATATATTTACCAAAACTTATGGCTTAGAAACCATTGGATTAAGATACTTTAATGTGTTTGGAAGAAAGCAAGACCCAAATGGTGCTTACGCAGCTGTAATACCAAAATTTGTTAAATTATTAATGAATTATGAATCACCCGTGATTAATGGTGATGGAAATTACTCTAGAGATTTCACTTACATTGACAATGTGATTCAGATGAATGAAAAAGCAATGTTAACTGAAAATCCCGATGCGGTTAATCAAGTATTCAATACTGCAGTTGGTGATAGAACAACCTTAAACGACATGGTTCACTTACTAAAAAAATATTTAAGTGAAAAAGACCCAAAAATTGCTGAAGTTGACATTGTTTATGGGCCTTATAGAAAAGGAGACATTCCTCACTCGCTTGCAAGTGTGGAAAAAGCAAAAAAATTATTGAATTATCAACCAACCCACCATTTTGCTAAAGGCTTAGAAGAAGCAGTAAATTGGTATTGGGAAAATTTAAAATAGAATCATGAAGATTAGTAAAATTTGTTGTATTGGAGCAGGATATGTTGGTGGACCAACCATGGCAGTTATCGCACAAAAATGTCCGCATATTCAAGTAACTGTTGTAGATTTAAACGAAGCAAGAATTGCAGCATGGAACGATCCGGATGTAAGTAAATTACCAATTTACGAGCCAGGGTTAGATCAAATAGTTGCAGAAGCAAGAGGAAGAAATTTATTTTTTTCTACCAATGTTGACCAAACCATTGAAGAAGCTGAAATGATTTTTATTTCGGTAAATACACCAACCAAAACCTATGGTACAGGTAAAGGGATGGCATCTGATTTAAAATATATTGAGCTTTCAGCTCGTCAAATTGCACGAGTTGCCAAAACGGATAAAATAGTTGTAGAAAAATCTACTTTACCAGTAAAAACTGCACAAACAATTAAAGATATTTTAATCCATACTGGAAACGGTATTAAATTTCAAATTTTATCTAACCCAGAGTTTTTAGCAGAAGGAACAGCGGTTGAAGACCTCTTACAACCAGATAGAGTGTTGATTGGAGGTGACCAAACCACAGAAGGCTTACAAGCCATACAGAGCTTGGTAGATATTTATGCTCAATGGATTCCAAAAGAAAGAATCCTTACTACCAATTTATGGTCGTCTGAATTATCAAAACTTACTGCTAATGCATTTTTGGCACAAAGAGTCTCTTCTATAAATGCTATATCCGAATTGTGTGAGGTTACTGGAGCAAATGTGGATGAAGTTGCGAGAGCAATTGGAAGTGATTCCAGAATTGGCTCTAAATTTTTAAAAGCATCTGTTGGATTTGGAGGATCTTGCTTTCAGAAAGATATTTTAAACTTAGTTTACATTGCAAAATCATACGGTTTACAAGAAGTTGCAGATTATT
>CAZAHJ010000096.1:0-4552 GCA_964485115.1 uncultured Flavobacterium sp. | reverse complement strand
ATCTGTAGCGTACCAAGGGTTCTTTAATTGCGGCAAATTTTGTTATTTTTTTTGCTCTTAGTAAAAAATCCCAATCTTCAAAAATTAATGTCTCATCATAACCACCTAATTGTTCCCATATTTCTTTTTTGTAGAAAAGTGTTGGGGCATTGAGATATTGTGCTTGTAGTAAATTATTGAAATCGTTTATAATTTCATTTGATATCTCCGTTTGGTTGTACTCCCAATTGGATTCTCTAATTTTACTTCCATCTGATTTAATATGAGACATATCTGTGCATACCAAACCAATTGTATCATCGTAATTAACTATATTCAGAACAGAATTAAGGTAATTCTGTTCCAAAATATCATCGCATGAAATAGGTTTAATCCACTGCCCTTTTGCTAATCCAATGGCAATGTTTAAAGTTGTGCAAAGTCCTTTATTCTCTTCGTTAAAAACAGTTTGTATTTGAATCTTATTTTTATTCTGTGCAATCCATTCTACAATTAATGCAACAGAATTATCTTTAGAGGCATCATCCGTAACAATAATTTCGTATTCTACATCCGTTTTTTGGTCTTTTATTGAATTTAGTGTTTCCAATAAAAACTTACTATGGTAGTAAGACAAGGCAATAAAAGAAACGGTCGGACTCATTAATTAAAAAAATTTTTTAATAGATTCAATCACTGTCTTTTGTTGTTGCTCAGTCATCCCTTGATAAAGTGGAATGCTCAAGGTTTCTTGGGCGATTTTTTCTGCTATGGGAAAGTCACCTAGTTTATAGCCTAATTCGCTATATGCCCCTTGTAAATGAGGAGGAACAGGATAGTGGATTACGGTTCCTATTTCATTTTCTAAAAGATATTTTTGAAGAGCATCCCTTTGGTATGTTCTTATTTGGTAAATATGATATACCGAAGAGCATTGATCGGCATTAGATGGTAATACCAAATCTTCAATGTCGCTCAATTCTGAGTCATATATTGCTGCTAGCCTTTGCCTTTCTAATGTATCCTCTTTCAGGTATTTTAGTTTTACATCCAAAAAAGCAGCTTGTAGTTCATCTAATCTGGAGTTTACACCTTTAATTTGATTATAGTATTTTTTTTCGGACCCATAGTTCCTTAACACTTTCACTTTTTGTGCAAGATCTTCTGAATTTGTTGTAATGGCACCTGCATCGCCAAGTGCCCCTAGATTTTTGCCAGGATAAAAACTTGTAGCATTGATATGGCCAAAACTTCCAGTTATTTTTCCATTATAAAATGCGCCTTGCGCTTGTGCATTATCTTCCACTATGGCTAGGTTATACTTAAGTGCAATTTGCAAGATTTGATCCATTACGCAGGCTTGCCCATAGAGATGAACTGGCAATATGGCCTTGGTTTTGGCAGTGATTTTTTCTTCGATTAAATCAGGGTTGATATTGCATGTTTCCCATCGGGGTTCCACAGGTATAGGAGTAGCGCCCACATAAGATACAGCCAACCAAGTAGCTATGTAGGTATTGGAAGGGACAATTACTTCGTGTCCTTCGCCTATACCCAATGATTTTAAAGAGAGAATTAATGCATCTAATCCATTGGCAACACCAATCGCATGGTTTGTATGGTTGTATGTTGCGTAGTTATTCTCAAATTGCTCGAGCTGCTGCCCCATGATATACCATCCAGACTGCAATACAGTTTCAAAAGCCTGTTTTAGCTCTTCTTGACGGGCAAGGTTTATATTTTTAAGATCTAAATATGGAACTTTCATGATGTTATATCTATTTTAATAAACATTTCAATTGTTTCTTTTCACTAAGCTACCTTCTAATTCCTCAAAAAGAGTACCCTGTTCACTTATCCAAAGGTTATTTTCTTTAGGCAACATTTTTTTGCCATGTTCATCTACCCAACCTATTTGTTTGGCAGGATTCCCAACGACAAGTGCGTAAGGCTTTACCTCTTTTGTAACCACAGATCCTGCACCTATTAGCGCATTTTCGCCAATTATTATCCCGCCCAGAATAGTTGCATTAGCACCAATACTACAACCATTTTTAAGGATTGTTTTTTGAAAGCTCTCCGGGTATTGTTTTGATTTAGGGTATGGGTCGTTCACAAAAGTGGCATTCGGCCCTATAAACACATTGTCTTGTATAATAATACCATCCCATAGATACACTCCGCTTTTCACCGTTACGTTATCTCCAATCACCACATCATTCTCAATAAAGGTATGGCAATTGATATTACAATTGGACCCTATTTGCGCCTCTGCTAATACAACCGCGAACTGCCAAATACGAGTATTTATTCCGATATTTGTTGTTTGCACGTCTGCTAGTGGGTGAATCATGTCTTTGGTAAGGCTTTAAAATCTTCGTAACTGCGAATATAATCTGATTCGTTATACAAACTAGAAGCTATTACCAATTGCACTGCATTATGCGAATACTGCATGGTGTGCCAACACAAAGTGGGCATATACAGTCCCACATCTGGCTTGTCTAACACAAAAACATTTAAGCTGCCATCGGGCATTTCAGTGTTAACTATTATTCTGCCTGCAACGGCTATAAGCACCATTTCGGTATCATAATGCGCATGCCTGCCACGCACTACTTCTTCTGGAGTAAAATAGGTCCAAAAAAGACGTTTTACTTCAAAAGGTATTTCGGAGTTTTGTTCCCCTATGGAAAGGTAGCCTTCCGCAGGTTTGCCAATGCGTTTAAATTGAATTAGTTGAGGCTGGTTATTCATTACTTGTAGATTTAAAATTAATAGTATAATCAATTTGTGGCCTAATAATACCCGGTAAAACCTTTAAATTTGCACCCATAGCTTCGTTTAAAACCTCGAACTTTAGGATATCCGAAATCATAAATAATACTTCACTTTGATTTTTTCCAAATATTATATTAAAACTATAAACTCCTGAATTTAAAATATTTGATGGAAATAATCCCTGAACGGTATATATGCCTTTTTTAGAGTTATTTTCACTAGTAATTATTTTACCATGATGAAAAACAACTATTTCATCTACTGACTTTAATTCAAAAGTAGCGTCTAAATTTATATTTTGTTGGGAGTTATAAAAAACTAATTCAAACAAAAAACCGGATGAAATAGAAATTATATTTGTATCGACTGGTAATACATTAAAGCTATGAATTAAAATATTATCATTCCCCACCGTTTTCCCAAAATAACTACTAGCGATGCTATTGGATGTTTTATCTTGATAATAATTAATCGCTTCACTTTGATTTCCACTAAATACTAATTCACCGTTACTTAGAACTATTCCGCTAGTACAAAGACTTTTTACTGCTGCTAAATTATGGCTTACAAATAGTACGGTTCTTCCCTCGCTACTCACAGATTTCATCTTTCCCAAGCATTTTTTTTGAAATTCAGAATCACCGACTGCCAACACTTCGTCAACCACCAAAATCTCAGGCTCTAAATGGGCGGCAACTGCAAAACCTAAGCGCACATACATGCCTGAAGAGTATCTTTTTACCGGTGTATCAATATATCTTTCAACACCAGAAAATTCCACAATTTCATCAAACTTGGATTTAATTTCGGTCTTACTCATACCCATTATCGCTCCATTTAAAAAGACATTTTCACGCCCTGTAAGCTCTGGATGAAAACCTGTGCCAACTTCTAACAGAGACGCCATGCGGCCTTGTATCCCAATTTTTCCTGTTGTAGGTGTGGTAACCCTTGATAAAATCTTCAAAAGGGTGCTTTTACCAGCTCCATTTTTACCAATTATTCCTAACACCTCACCTTGTTTCACCTCAAAATTGATGTCATGCAATGCCCATACATATTCGGAGTTTCCTTTTTGGGAGCGGTCATTAACTTCACCAATTTTTGCAAAAGGATCTTCTTTACCTTGTAATTTATATATCCATCGTTTAAAATCAGCCGCTATGGTTTTTCTTCCAACTTGTCCTAAGCGGTATTGTTTGGATATATTTTCGGCTTTTATTACAATTGACATGGCTTACCAAGGATATGTGAAATCATCTTTACTAAAACTTTTATTTCGAACGACATAGGTGGTATTGGTTCCGCCTTTTAACATAAAACCATCTTTTTTTCCAAAAATCCTTGATAATATGGCTATGGGAAAAAGTAGCAGATAAAAAACTGCACTCAACAAAATATTAGGCACTATATAGCTTAATATCTTAGTTAATTGCATCCACAACCACTCCACTTTTTGGCTTAGGTAAGTCGAAAATATCCCAATAAGACCAACTGAAAGGGCTGTAATCAATGCCCAATTCCAGTGTCCTACGAGAAAAACCACCAAAAAGCCCATACTGATAGTAAGGATGGTTTTGCTTGTATTAGTTTGAGATTGTTTCATGATTAAAAAAGGGTATAAATAAAGGGTGCAATTGCGCTACTACCACCAAAAACTATCAAAACTCCCAACAAAAGTAGGACAATGATAATGGGTAATAACCAGAATTTTTTGCGTTGTTTCATAAACAACCATAAGTCTTTTAAGAAATCCATATTTATCTTTTTTTATATTTTGTCTTTTAAATTG
>CAZAHJ010000095.1:0-4703 GCA_964485115.1 uncultured Flavobacterium sp. | reverse complement strand
TTTAGGATTGTAATACATCGCATGCAAAGTCAAAGCATTTTTAAATATTCGCTAGATTTTTTACAAGTTGGGTACAAAGAATTACACATCCCTGCCAATGCAGATGGCTCTCATAAATTAGACCAACACTCCTTACATATTTGGCCAAGAGGAAATTTTATGTTGATGGCATTGGCCAATCCAGATGGCACCTTTACTTGTACTTTGTTTATGCCTCATGAAGGAGAAAATTCATTTGCATCATTACAAGATAAAGAAACTTTGGTAGCATTTTTTGCCAATCATTTTCCGGATACTAAGGAAGTAATTCCGGATTTGGTAGAAGATTTTTTCAAAAATCCTACCAGTTTTTTAGTCACCATGAAGTGTTATCCTTGGACGTACGAAGATAAAGTGGCTTTGATTGGAGATGCTTGCCATGCCATTGTGCCTTTTTACGGACACGGTATGAATGCAGGTTTTGAAGATATTACCATTTTAAACCAATGTATAGATGCTTTTGGGGATGATTGGAAAGCAATTTTTAAAGCTTACCAAGAATCCAGAAAGCCAAATGCAGATGCCATTGCAGAATTATCGTACCGAAACTTTATGGAAATGAGTGCCAAAACAGCCGATCCGAAGTTTTTGTTACAAAAGAAAATTGAAAAATGGTTTTCCGAAAAACACCCCCAACTTTGGGTACCATTGTATAGTAGGGTTACCTTTAGCACGCAATCTTACGCAGAAGCATTGGCTATTGGAGACAAGCAAAATGCTTTGATGGAACAAGTAATGCAATTAGAAAACATCGAAAACAATTGGAATTCTCCGGAAACGGAACAATTGATATTGCAATTGCTACAATCCAACTAAACCAAGGTTTTTTCTAAGTTGGTAAGCATTTCAAAAGTCATGGCATTTAAGTCAAATTGATGCTTCCAATTCCAATCTTTTCTTGCTTCGGTATCATTTACAGAATTTGGCCAGCTATCTGCAATTTTCTGACGAAAATCGGGTTCGTAAGTCACCTCAAAATTTGGATAGTGCTTTTGAATTTCTTCTGTAATTTGCTTTGGAGTAAAGCTAATGGCAGACAAATTATAGGAAGAGCGAATTTTAATTTTTTCAGCCGGTGCTTGCATGATTTCAATGGTAGCTCGTATCGCATCGTCCATGTACATCATTGGCAATTCGGTTTCTTCACTCAAAAAGCAAGTGTATTTTCCTTCCGAAATAGCTTTGTAGTAAATATCTACTGCATAATCTGTAGTGCCACCTCCAGGAGGAGTTGTCCAACTGATCAAACCTGGGTAACGAATACTTCTTACATCCACCCCATACTGTTGGTGGTAGTATTCGCACCAACGTTCACCGGTCTGTTTTGAAATACCGTACACGGTAGTTGGCTCCATAATGGTGTATTGTGGTGTTTGGTTTTTTGGAGTAGTTGGTCCGAAAACAGCAATACTCGATGGCCAAAATATTTTTTTAATCCATCCGGCTTTGGCTAAATTCAATACATGAAATAACGAATTCATGTTCAAATCCCAGGCAAATGCCGGGTTTTTTTCTGCTGTTGCACTGAGCAAAGCAGCCATTAAATACACATCGGTAATTTGGTATTTTTCTACCAAATGCTGAATTTGGTTGTAGTCCAAAGCATTTACCACTTCAAAAATTCCATCGTTTACTACCGGATGGTTTAATTTTCTAATATCAGAAGCAATTACATTTTCGTTGCCATAAATTGCTCGTAATTGGTGGGTAAGCTCCGTTCCGATTTGTCCACAAGCTCCGATAATTAGAATTTTTGCATCCATAATTTTAGTAATGAAATTTCAAACAAAGATAACATTTTCGTAATTTCACTATGCTTATTTTGAGAAATATTTAATCTTTTAAAAGTTATCAAAATAAAAAACTCGCTCAAAATGAGCGAGTTCAAAAGTGGCAGAAGCTTGAATTTACAAAGCTTCAACCACAATATTTTCGTCATGTAACATTTGTTTCAACATATTTTCGATGCCATTTTTTAAGGTAAAAGTAGAGGAAGGACATCCATTGCAAGAGCCTTGCAAAATCACTTTTACTTTTTTGGTGGTTGGTTCAAAGGAATCGAATAAAATATTGCCACCATCTGCTTGTACAGCCGGTTTTACATATTCCTCTAAAATGTTTACAATTTGTTGCGAAGTAGTATCTAAATGATCAAAGTTTGGAATGGTTTGTTTTTCTTGTTGAGGTTTTTGAATCAACAAAGTTTCGTTAATTGCAATACCACCATTTTCTAAAAATTCTTTGATGGCACTCCTTATATCGTTGTTAATTTCTATCCATTCATAGCTGTTAAATTTGGTTACAGAAATATAATTTTCGTCTATAAAAACTTCTTTAGCATATCCTTTTTGAAAAATCATTTTTGCCAAAGGCGAACTTTCGCATTCGTCAACATTTTTATATTCTGCAATTTGTTTGGTCAATGCTTTGTTTACCACATACTTCATCACATTCGGGTTGGGAGTGCTTTCCGAATAAACCGTGAAAGGTTGTTTGGTTAAAGTGCTGTTTTCTTCTTCCATTATAATTTTCCCACCTTGTTTTACAAAGGCTTCCATTTGATGCTTCACTTCTTCTTGTACATCTTCCCATGCTACAATTTGGTAACGCTCTAATGCTATAAAATTAGAATGAATCATCACCGATTTGATAAACGGCAAATAAAACAATTGCTTGGCCAACGGACTAGGCCCTGCTTCATCTATGTTTTTGAATTCATAAGTACCTTTGGTTATAACATTTTCAAATTCAAATTTTAATATGTTTGTACTCTTAGTAGTTTTTATATTGATTGAGCTCATTTTTGTTATTTTTTACAAATTTAGGGATAGTAATTTAATAGAATCTATATATTTGGCTATTATAATTATGTTAACAGAATTTGATCCTACTTCCTAAGAAATACTCCTAGATGAAAAAGTTATATTATTTATTTGCTTTTATTTTTTTCCATTCCTTTTTTTATGCACAATTTATTCAGGTAAATACCTCGCAATATTCTGTAAATCAATTGGTAACAGATGTTTTAATTGATTCACCGTGTGCATTAGTTTCTAATATTACCCATGTTGGTAGTACAAACTTTGGTGCAATTCAAGCAAATGCAAGTTTGGGATATTTTGTAAACACCAATCCTGCCTTTCCAATGTCTGCTGGAGTAATTATGTCTACTGGTTTTGCAGCTAATGCAGTTGGGCCAAATAACACAGTACAAAGTGGAACTGCACCTGGTTGGGGACATGATCCACAAACCACAGCTTATTTAAATAGTGTAATTACTCCTTCCACCTATCAAAATGCAAGTATTTTACAATTTAACTTTACTCCACTAACAGATAGTTTTAGTTTTAATTTTGTTTTTGCTTCAGAAGAATATGGTCAATATCAATGTCAATTTTCAGATGCTTTTGTTTTTTTGTTAGAGAATTTAAATACTGGTCAAGTTCAAAATTTAGCGGTTGTTCCTGGAACAAATATTCCTATTGCGGTAACTACTGTTAGAAATAATTTATTTAACGCAGGTTGTGCTTCTGTAAATTCTGAGTTTTTCTCTACATTTTATGGGAATCCACCTGGACAGCCAAATAATATAGCTCCAATCAATTTTAATGGACATACAGTATTAATGACAGCTTTGGCAACTGTAATTCCTAGCACTCCCTATCGGATTAAATTAGTTATTCAAGACCGACAAGACACTCTTCTAGATTCTGCAATTTTTATTGAAGCTGGGAGTTTTAATGTAGGAACTGCACAAATTTTTGGAACAGGGCAGTTTGATTTATGGACTGGTGATTTTACTGAGGGTGCTGGATTATGTGGAAGTGAATGTAGAGTTGTAAAAGCAGGAACCTCTCCAATTGCCAATGCAACTTATTCATGGAAAAAAAATGGAGAAGTAATTGCAGGTGCAAATACTTATGAGTTGGAAATTTGTGACGAAGGAAACTATGAAGTAACTGTTACCATTGGTGGTTCCACAGGATGTGTACAAACAGATACGATTATAGTGGAGTTTTTACCACCTCCAAACTTTAATTTAAATCCGAGTGATATTTCGTCATGTACTACTTTTAATTTAACTTCCAATACACCAATTGTTTTAAATGGTTTATCAGGTGAGGTTACTTATCATACAAGTATACAAGATGCAGCAAATGGAGCAAATCCAATAACCAATCCAACTGCATATCCGGGTTTTAATGGGCAAGAAGTTTGGGTGAGTATTCAGTCGGATGATGAACCATGTTTGTTTACAGCCTCTTTTTTCTTAGTTGTTCCTAATACAGATATGAATCCACAGCCACAAAATATTACATTGTGTGATGTGAATAGTGATAATTCTGAGGTTTTTGATTTAACTACACAGGCCAATAATATTTTAAATGGTCTCCCTGCATCAGATTTTGCGATTACTTACCATACAACTGCTACTGGTGCTACTAATGAAACAGATATTATAATCAATTCATCTGCTTACACTGCAGCAAATAATACAACTGTTTACGTTAGAATAGAAGCTTTGTGTGATTCAAGTAATTTTGAGACAGCATCTTTTCAGTTGTTGTTAATTGATTTACCAGTAGTTGCTAATTTTACTGATATAATTGCCTGCAACAGCTACATTTTACCAACCTTAGCTGTAGGAAATTACTTTACAGGTC
>CAZAHJ010000094.1:0-4753 GCA_964485115.1 uncultured Flavobacterium sp. | reverse complement strand
GGTAAAATATCCGGATTTTCGATTGGGTTTTCGGTACCTTTTAAGGCTTGGTCAATTTTTTCGATATAATCTAATGAGTCATCGATGTAAAAATGCAAATTAGGCACTTTTCGTAACTGGTTTTTTACACGTTGGGCCAAATCATGCTTAATAATAGGAGTGTTACTCTGAATTGCTTTGAGCAATTCCGGACCATTTTCGGACGGGAAAATGCTTAAATGAACTTTGGCAATAGACAAATCACTGGTCACGTTGACTTTTGACACTGTGATAATTAAATTTTTAATGGCATTTTTGCGAACTTCACCCTGCAAAATATCGGTGATATCTGCCTGAATCAAAGCTCCTATTTTTTTTTGTCTGTTGGTTTCCATGGGGCAAAGGTACAAATTTTTGCATTGTCCTAGTTTGCGGTTAAAAAACCAGTCATGCAAGTGTTTTTATGTCGCAAATTCCCGCTATCCGCTTTTACTCCTCAGGGCAAAAGGGGCATTTGTATAGGGCTTTTTCCAGCTTCTAAAGTCGCTGTTAAACCCCAACAAAAGCATCCTTTTGCCCTTGCGGGGTAACCGCTTCTATCGGTGCGATAAATTGGATTTACTCCCCTCTCCTATGGATAGTCCCGACACTTCGGGAGGGGGTGAGGTAAAAATAACAAACTAAGCTACAATTTCTTCGCTCCAATTGAAGTGGCAGCTTTGTGCAGCAACTAACGAGCATTGGTTGGCAAGCCAAAGCGACTTCCGAAGCTCTTGGGATGTCTTATCCAATGCCGTTTGGTGCCAACAAACTATAACGGAAAGTGGGAAGTAGCGACCAAATAATTATCGGTATGGATTTTTAAAAACACCAAATAACTCCTACTTTTGAGGCATGAAGTTACAACACGAGGTTTATTTGTCGATGGGCAGTAATCAGGGCAATCGGAAGGAGCATTTGGAACGTGCCATTACCGAAATTCATCAACATTTGGCCACAGTGGTTGCGGTTTCCTCGTTTTACGAAACTTCTTCGTGGGGCTACCAAGGTGCTACTTTTTACAATGTGGTACTTAAAGTACACACCCATAAAACCCCAAAATGGTTGCACAAGCAATTGCAAAAAATAGAAAAACAATTTGGCAGAGTAAAAAATTTGGATACCTACGAAGATCGTGTTTTGGATATTGACATGCTCAGTTTTGATACCCTAATTTCGGATGCTTCGGAGCTTACTTTACCACACCCACGAATGCATTTACGTGATTTTGTGTTGGTGCCTTTGCAAGAAATTGCCCCGCAATGGATGCATCCGGTGTTGCAAAAATCTTGCAAGGAGTGTTTGGAAATGGTGACTGAAAAAACCATTCAAAAAAAGTTGGATGCACCCAATACCAATGCTTTGATTTGGAAACCCGAAACCTTGAATTACTTGGTAGTAGAAGGCAACATTGGAGTCGGTAAAACCACTTTAGCCACCAAAATTTCGGAAGATTTTAATGCCAAATTGGTGTTGGAACGTTTTGCAGATAATCCGTTTTTACCAAAATTTTACCAAGACCAAAACCGATACGCTTTTCCGTTAGAAATGTCGTTTTTGGCCGACAGATACCAGCAATTAATGGAAGATTTGTCGCAGTTAGATTTGTTTAAAGAGTTTGTGGTGGCAGATTACCACATCATGAAATCGTTAATTTTTGCGCAAGTTACTTTACACGAAGACGAGTTGAAATTGTATAAAACACTTTTTGATATCATACATCGCGAAATTCCAAAACCCGATTTGTATGTGTACTTGTACCAAAGCACCGAATCGTTGTTACAAAACATCAAAAAACGAGGCAGAAGTTTTGAACAGCAAATTGCTCCGGAATACCTAAACCAAATCCACGAAAGGTATTTTCAATACTTTAAAACCCCACACGGATTTCCGATACATGTATTGGATGTTTCCGGGATGGATTTTGTAAAAAACCAAAGGGATTATATACAAATTTTAGGAGAGATAAGAGGGATGTTGGTTCCCTAGTGTATCTTTTGAGATATCCTTATACCAAACTTTATTTTTTTGGTGCTGTATTTGTTTTTTTAATTCGGCAAAAAATCAACTTTAATATTAGTTGCTCTTTAAAAATTTATCTACCGATTCAATCCATTTTTCAGGGCCACCGGCAACATACCCGGTTCGGGCAAGTGGTTGCAGGTTGATGTTGTTTTCTTTTTGTTCGGGTTGTACCAAAAATACGGTTGGATAGCCTCTTACCTGAAAAATTTGTTGCAAATGGTTGTTTTGTGCTGCTTGGTTAGGGTCTAATTTTTTTCTTCTCGGAAAGTCTAATTCCAACAGCAAATATTTATCGGCTACCCATTGTTTAAAAGCATCGGTGGTAAACACTTCTTTTTGTAATTTGATGCACCAACCACACCAATCGCTACCCGTAAAAAACATTAAAATTGGTTTTCCGGTTTGTAACGACTGTTGTATGGTAGCATTGGCATCGGTTTGCCAAGTAATTTCTTGTGCTTTTAGTGGAAAGGCAAATAGTGCCAACCACCAAAAATAAAATAATGGTCGCATTACGATTTCAATTCGTTGAGCAATTCTTGAGGTTTGTAGTATCCTAAAATTAATTTTTGTTCGTTGCCATTTTCATCCAAAATATACATAGATGGATAGCCTTTTACTTCCATTTTTTTGGTGAATTCGTGCATGCTGTTTCTGCTAGTTTTTTTGTTAGGATCGTATCCAGGATTGGAAAAAGTTTCTCCTTTGTAGTGCACCACTTCATTGCCCTCGCCATTAAATTTTACTGCGTAGTATTTGCTATTGATTTCAGCAATTACCGCTGGGTCTGAAAAAGTGTTTTTATCTAACATTTTACAAGGTCCACACCATTCGGTATAAATATCCATAAAAATAGGCTTCGGATTTTTTTGTTGCATTTCCAACGCTTGGTCAAAGGTCAACCAATTGATTTTTGCATCTTGTGCAAATGTCATTGCGGTAAAAGCAAGACTTACTATTAATAGGAACTTCTTCATTTTTAGTGTATTTAAATTTTGGGGTAAAATTAGCTCACTTGTTTTATTTCAATGTTTCTTTTTAAAATATCTTAACGCTTGCTTTGCAAGCAATTACCTTGCCAATTTATTTTACTCCGTGCATGAGTTTTTTGATTATCGGACGGAACAGTAAACTTATCAATGCAACTCCTAATGCCACAAACGTTAGCATCCAAAAGAAATAACTGATTCCTTTTTCATCGGCAATTTTATCGATATTCTCCCCAAATTTTGCGGCACCTTTCATTCCGATTGCAACAGCCAAATACCAAATACCAAACATCACAGCAATCATTCTGGCTGGAACCAATTTACTAACATACGATAAGCCAACTGGTGAAATACACAATTCACCCATGGTGTGGAAAAAGTATACTAAAATTAGCCAAATCATGCTTACAGAAGCAGTTTTGGCACCTGGTTCAATGCCACTGGCTCCAAAAGCAACGCACGCCATTCCGATTGCTAATAATGTCATCCCTACAGCAAATTTTCCATTGGCATTCGGGCTGTATTTACTTTCCCACCATTTAGAAAACAATGGTGCGAGAGAAATGATAAATAACGAATTTAACACCCCAAACCACGAAGCAGGAACTTCTAAAGTTGCTTCTTTGTTTTGGTCGTATAACATCCAAATAGCAATACTCCAAACAATTACAAAACTGGTTGCCAAAACCAAATTAGAATATTTGTATTTGGCAAAGGTTTGTTGAAATAACAAATACAACACCCAAGTAATGATTCCTAAAGGAACAATGGTCATTAATGCATTGACAATTTTAAATATCAATCCTGCATTTCCTTCCAATACCCGGTTGGTGTAATCGTTGGCAAAAATGGTTAATGTTCCCGGAGATTGTTCAAAAATAGCCCAGAAAAAGGCAGTTAAAAAGGCAAAGAAAGAAACAGCAATTAGTTTGTCTCTCGTTACTGTAGAATACTGTGTTAGTCGATAAATTAACAACAACACAAACAATGCTAAAGCTGCAATGATGGTAAAATTGTTTCCTTCCAATCCAAGCAAACTCCAATTAAAAATATCTACTGCTCCTTTTGAAATAATTTTAGCAGGTTCAAAAATAATCCACAACAATCCTAAAACTACCATCAAACCAATCCAACCTAATTGCCAAACCGGAAAAGGATTTTCTTTGTCATCTTCTGAAGCAGAAGCAACGATTTCTTTTTTTACTGGTTTTAAACCAATATCTCCAAAAATATTTTGTGCCAACCAAAACTGAATTAAGCCAAACAACATGAAAACCCCTGCCAAACCAAAGCCCCAGCTCCAGCCTACTTTTTCACCCAAATAACCGCATAATAAAATCCCGAAAAATGCACCAGAATTTACTCCCATATAAAAAATGGTGTACGCACCATCTTTCTTTTCTGAACGGTCTTTGTACATTTCTGAAATAATGGAAGTCATGTTTGGCTTAAAAAAGCCATTACCAAAAACCAACAAAATCAGTCCTAAATAAATAAAGAAAGGCGTCTCGATGGCCATACTTCCGTGTCCTAAAGTCATGAGCAATGCCCCAACCAAAACGGCATTTCGGTAGCCAATTTTTTTATCTGCAAAATAGCCTCCTAACATCGTGGATAAATACACCAATCCAACATACGAACCAAATACAGCCATGGCTTGTTCGCGTTCCCATTCCCAGCCACCGCTTAGCAAGCTAGAAGTTAAAAATAAAACCAATAAA
>CAZAHJ010000093.1:0-4963 GCA_964485115.1 uncultured Flavobacterium sp. | reverse complement strand
GTGGGAGTGTTGGGGATTCAGGACATTTTAAAAGAACTGGAAAAACCCGGACTTGATCCTCGAAAAGCAGCCAAAGTTTTTGAATTTGACCCCAATGTTCGCTCCATGAAAGACTTGAAACCCGGCATGATATTGCCCGGGATTGTGAATAATATTACTGCTTTTGGTTGTTTTGTAGATATCGGCATCAAAGAAAGTGGTCTTGTTCATATTTCCCAACTCAAAGCCGGATTTGTATCGGATGTGAATGAAGTGGTGAAATTACACCAACACGTTCAGGTAAAAGTAGTTGAGATAGACTTATCGAGGAAGAGGATACAGTTAACGATGGTTCTTTAAAAGTTCTGGTTTAATAATGTGAAAATAGTTTCAATACAAACATTGCAATGAAAAAAAATAGTCAAAATGATTTTTCAATCTATAAATTTTTTAATTATCTAGGCATCAACCACTGAACAGGGTTGAGGTAAACATCATTTTGCAATACGGAAAATTTCATGGAAGTTTTTTGGGTAGATTCGTTAAATCGAATACTACCGATGATATCTTTTACTGCAATTTTTTGTCCTTTGGTCACATTTACAGCGGTTAAGTTTTGATAAACTGTTATAAAATCTCCATGCTGAATAAACACTGCTCTGTTTACCGGAGACAACTCTTGCACCATCATTACTTCTCCCGGAAAAATTGCTCGAGCTTTGCTTCCGTTATCTGTAGTAATTTCAATTCCATTGCTATTTACAATAATGGATGGCTCTAACGGATGCGGATTATTACCAAATTTCATAGAAATGTATCCCTTTTCAGTTGGCCAAGGCAACTTTCCTTTATTGGCTTTGAAGTTGTTAGAAACAATTTGTCCTTCTGGGGTTAAATCAATTTTATTTGGTGCTGCCTTACTGGTACTGCTGCTTTCTGCCTTTTTCGAACTCCCAGAAGACGTGTTGCCTTTTTTGGCTACTGCTGACTTTCTGTTAGCCTCTGCAATAGCTTGTCGAATCAGTTGGTTGATTCGTTGATCTATTTTCTTTGCTTCTGCTTGTTTTTTAGAAATTTCGGCTAAAACCTTTTTTTGGTCTTTTTTTGCTTTATTAGCTAAAACTTCCTGCTCTTTTTTTTCTTTTTCAAGAATTTCTTTTTCCTTTTCTTGTTCTTCTATTAAATTTTCTTGTTGCTGCTTTTTCCTGTTTAATTTTTCAATTTCTAGTTTTAGCGATTCGTTTTTTTCGTGAATATCTTCTGCTTGTTGTTTTCGGTGATTGGCATATTGCTTCATGTATTCGTTACGTTTGTAAGCTTGTAACAAGTTTTCTGACGACAACAAATACATCATTTTACTTTGTTCTGACTGACTGGTATATGACTTTTTAATCATTCTCGCATAATCCTCTTTTAACACCTCCAACTCTTTGTTAAGAGATTCTATTTCTTTTTCATTTCGTTTAATTTCATACGCCAAAACTTGAGTTTGACGTTCGTTGGTTTGAATTAATCGTTTACGCAGATCAATTTTTTGTTTTTGTTGCATAATTACCGCAACGATTGATTTTTCTTTATTTTTTATTTCAGAAAGAATTTTTTTGCTTTGCTCTATTTCTGCTAACAAGCGTTGTTTCTGTTCTTCTAGACGTTGTTGTTCGGAATTTTGTGCTACAGTTGTATTGCTTAAATAAGCAATACAAATGAAGATAAAAAACAACCAATTTTTTGTCATAATTCTACTTTTTGGTATCCGGATGGCACTTGGTACGGAAACGTTAATTTTTCATTGAATACCAGTTGATTGTATTTTACATCAATAACGAGTTTATTACTGGTTTGTTGTGTCTGTATTTTAAAAAACTTTGGAAAAAGGCCTTGGTTTAATTTCTGATGCTCTTCATAAAAAACTTCAAAAGTATCTTGGTTTTGAAAGTTTTTAAAAGCTTGTTTTTTGAGTAAAAAATTTCCGCCTTCCAACCAAAATTCCTTTTGCCAAGTGTTCAGATTTTTTTCGGTTAAAGTAAACCATCCTTCTTGTAAAGTGCTTTCATATTGGTTGGGTGAAATGTTTTCTAAAATTTTACCTAGTAATAAATTTTGCACTTTTTCAAAGTTCATTTCAGTTCCTAACCACTGGCTCAGCATGGTAAAACCTCCCTCAAAATAAGTGTTGTTTGCTATTTCGTAGTATTTCACTTCAGTAGGAGTAATCAAAGCTTTTGCACCAGTAATTCCGAACGTTCGTAAAGTGATAAGAATTTTTTGGTCTTTCTCCCAACGAATATCTAAAGTTAAATTGATACTTTGTTTATTGTCTTGATACTTTATCGAACCATTAATTGCTACGGTAGAAAAATCAAAATTCAATTGATTGTGTTGAAAAATTACTTCTTTAGAAGTTTTTTTCTCCAAAGCTTTAACTGAAGATAAGCTTTTTGTAACGGAACAACTGGATAAAAAACCAACAACAATAAAAAGAAATATATATGTTTTGAGGCTCATAATTTTTTTTGATAAAACTCTTTGTTTTTGGGGTCATTTAAAGCATCAAAAACTTGAACTAATGCTTTGTAAAAATCTTTTTCTAAAGTCACATTGTCAATCACAAAATCCAAGCCTTTTATTAGGTTTTCTTTGGCATTGGCATAGTTTTTTGACTGCAATTGTGTCCATCCAACATAATAATAAAATTCCGGTTGCGATGGATATATTTCTAAAGCTTCGGTAGCCTTAGTTGCTAAAGTATCTGTTTGGTTGGAAAAACGAAGGGCTTGACACCAAAGCAATAGGTTTTCAATTTCTGACGGATTGTTTTTTTCAAATATTTGATAATAATAAATAGCGGTATTCCATTGTTGTTGGTTTTGAAAAAACTTGCCAATTTCTTTGGCAATTGGGATGGTGGTTTCAGAAGCAAAATAGCCTATGGTTTTATTTAAACTTTGATGTAACTCGGGTTTATTTTTAATGAAAACCAGCCATTCGTTTAACATTCTGTGTTTGATGAGTTCAGAAATAGAATTGTTTTGCATTACCTTTTCCATGGCTTGTATCGCTTCTATAGATTGGTTTTCGTCTACATACTTTTTAAATATGTAAACCGAACCCCAGGGAGAATTAGGTATTTTGGTTTGCAACTCTTTAGCAATTTCATAGCTTTTTGCCAAATTGTTTTCGTTGGCATACTTTACAATTAATGCTATGTAATTGGACTCGTCTGTATTATTGTTGGTAGTGATTTCTGCCTTGTTTTGAAAACCAGGCATTTTTAAAATTTGTTCTTTGTAACGTGTTCTGGTTTCTCTTTTTCCAATAGTTTTATTTAGTTCTTCTATCAACAATAGGGCTTCTTCGTATTTTTGAGCAAACATATAAGTTGAAACCAATTCTTCTTGGTATTCAGTGGAATATGGAATTAGTTTTTTGAGATAAACAATTGCTTGTTGGTAATTTCGATTGGTTTTTGCTATTTGGTATAAACCATCCCATGCCCATCTCTCATCAGGTTTTAGTTCTAAAACTTTTTCAAATTGAATCACTGCTTGGGTATAGTCTTTTATCGCAAAATAATTTTTTGCTAACTCAAAATGAACCACCGCTTCTTGAGGTTGTAATTGTAAACAAGTTTGCAATTTTTGAATGGCTTTGTCATGATTTTCCATCGATTTTTCTTTGAGGGCATCATAAAAAGCTTCTTCAAATTGGTTGGCATCTAGTGCTACGGATTCTGGCTCTTGTTCTTGTGCAAACAAAGCTCCAAAACAGCAAAAAACACCCCAAAAAACAATTGCTTTACCCATTTATATCAATTGACTGTAATCTCCTATGCTAATTTTTGTAAAATTTCCATCAAACTCTGCAAAATTTCCAATCATGGCTTCCTGTAAATTGGCATTTTTAATTTTTGCATTGGTTTGAATCAAACTATCAGAAATGGTACTGTTTTCAATCGTACACCCATCTCCCACAGAAACGTTTGGTCCAAGAGTAGTATTTATTAACACTACCTTTTCTCCTATAAAACAAGGAGGGATAATGGTACTATTTTGTAAAGTAACATTTTCTGAAACCATACTTACCCCATCTTTGTGTAAAAAACCTAACATTCTGCTGTTGGTCTCCACCGTTACAGGTTTGTTTCCACAATCCATCCATTCATTAACTTGGCCAGGTACAAAAACCATACCCTTTTGCTTCATGTTTTCTAAAGCATCTGTTAATTGATACTCTCCTCCTTTTTGGATGTTATTTTCCATTAAATATTGTACTTCATTTTTTAGAATTTCTCCTTCTTTAAAATAGTAAATTCCAATAATGGCAAGGTCAGAAACAAATTCTTTTGGTTTTTCTACAAAATCAACAATTTGATTTTGTTCGTTTAATTGTACCACTCCAAATGCACTTGGGTCGTTTACTTGTTGTACCCAAATTACACCATCTGCAGATGCATTTAACGTAAAATCAGCTCTAAAAAGGGTATCTGCATAAGCAACTACAACCGGGCCTTGTAAGCTTTCTTTGGCACACCAAATAGCATGACCAGTTCCTAAAGCTTCTTCTTGGTAATATATGATTCCCTTGGCCCCTAATTGGTTGGCAATTTCTAACAATTCTTCCTCCACTTTTTTACCAAAATCCGGGTGAATGATAAAACCAATTTCCTCTAATGGGTGGTTCAATACTTTGGCAATATCTTGCACTAATTGATGTACTATCGGTTTGCCTGCAATTGGAATTAATGGTTTAGGTGTGGTGAGTGTATGAGGCCTTAATCTTGAGCCTCTCCCAGCCATAGGAACTATAATTTTCATGATTAGGTAAATAATAAAGCTATTGGCATCAAAAATAAGTATTTCCTGTGGGATAATTCTCTATTTAATAGATATTGTTCTTGTTAAAATTTGGAAGAATTCTACTTTAAAAAACAAAAAACTCCTGAGAAATCAGGAGTTTTTTGTTTTATCTTTTTAACGTAAAATGT
>CAZAHJ010000092.1:0-5029 GCA_964485115.1 uncultured Flavobacterium sp. | reverse complement strand
ATTAATAATGCCATGCTTTTTCAAAGCTTCTACACTATATTGTGAACAAGTTGGCTGAAATCGGCAAGTAGCAGGTTTTAATGGAGAAATTACCACTTGATAAAAACGTATTAAAAACACGAACGGAAAAATGATTATTTTTTTCCAATGCATCTTTAATTAAGTGTATAAGTTGTTCCGTCTTTACCATCTTTTAGTTGCACACCAAGTGCTAACAATTGATCTCTGATTTGGTCCGATAACGCAAAGTTTTTATTAATACGAGCTTCCATTCGCATTTCAATCAATAATTGAATTAATCCGTCAGTCAAATTGCTTTGGTCTTCGGTGTCTTTTGCAATGGTGATTCCCAATACATCGGTAATAAACTGATGAAAAGTATTTTTCAAAATATTTTTATCTGCATCAGTAATAAACTCTTTTTGGTCTTTAATCAAATGCACATATTTAACCCCTTCAAATAATTGAGCAATTAAAATAGGAGTGTTAAAATCGTCATTCATGGCATCATAACAACTTTTTACCCATTCTGATAAATGGATGGTAGATTCTTTACTCGTTGGAATATTCTCCAACAAATCCAATGCTTCCATCATTCTATTAAAACCTTTTTCAGCTGCAATGATGGCCTCATTTGAAAAATCTAAAATAGATCGATAATGTGCTTGTAACATAAAAAATCGAACTACCGAAGGAGCAAAAGATTTGCTTAAAAACGGGGAGCTTCCCTCAAAAATTTCGTGTGGCAAAATGTTATTCCCGGTAGATTTTGCCATTTTTTTCCCGTTTAAGGTCAACATATTGGCATGCATCCAATAGTTTACCGGTTCTTGATGGGTACAAGCTTCATTTTGAGCAATTTCACATTCGTGGTGCGGAAACTTCAAATCCATCCCTCCACCGTGAATATCAAACTTTTTTCCAAGATATTTGGTGCTCATTGCTGTACACTCTAAATGCCAACCCGGAAAGCCATCACTCCATGGAGCTGACCAACGCATGATATGTTGTGGCTCTGCATTTTTCCATAAGGCGAAATCTTGCGCGTTTCTTTTATCAGAACTTCCATCTAAATCTCGAGTTACTGCAAGCATTTCATCTAAATTTCTACCGCTTAACTTACCGTACTGATAATCTTGGTTAAATTTTACCACATCAAAATACACCGAGCCATTAGATTCATAAGCGTAACCATTGTTTAAAATTTGTTGCACAATTTGAATCTGCTCCATAATATGTCCGGTAGCAGTTGGTTCAATACTTGGTGGCAAACAGTTTAATTTCTGTAAAATTTGATGAAAGTCCACCGTATAACGTTGAACAATTTCCATCGGCTCCACTTGCTCTAATCTTGCTTTTTTAGCAATTTTATCTTCTCCATCATCTGCATCATCCACCATATGCCCCACATCGGTTATGTTTCTAACATATCTAACCTGAAACCCTAAATGTTGAAGATATCTATAAATGACATCAAAACTCATGAAAGTTCTTACATTTCCTAAGTGAACTTGGCTGTAAACTGTAGGCCCACAAACGTACATACCAACTTTACCTGGAATTATGGGTTGGAAAACTTCTTTTTTTCCTTTGATAGAATTATAGATTTGTAAGTTTTGGGTTTCGAAAAGTTTCATAAGTAATGCTTCGAAAAATTAGAATTTGGTATCAAGTTGGATGTAATTTAAAAATTCTTTTTTAACCGCTTCATTTTTAAAAGCTCCACCATATTCTGCGGTAACGGTACTGCTTTCAATATCGCGAATACCTCTGGAATTTACACATAAATGTTTGGCATCAATCACACAAGCCACATCTTCGGTATTCAAAGCTTTTTGTAATTCTTTCACAATTTGCATGGTCAAACGCTCTTGCACTTGAGGTCTCTTCGCATAATAATCTACAATTCGATTCATTTTTGACAAACCTATTACTCTACCGCTTGAAATATACGCTACATGTGCTCTTCCTACTATAGGCAACAAATGGTGCTCGCAAGTAGAATAAACTGTAATGTTTTTTTCTACCAACATTTCTCCATACTTGTAAGAATTTTCGAAAGTAGAATGACTTGGTTTATTTTTTGGATTTAACCCGCCGAAAATTTCTCTTACAAACATTTTTGCGACACGATTTGGAGTGCCTTTCATACTATCATCTGAAAGATCCATTCCTAAAGTGGTTAAGATATTGGCTACATCTTTCTTAATTTTTTCAATTTTTTCATCGTCAGAAATATCAAAAGCCGAATCCAATAGTGGATTTTCCACATTGGTCATTAAATGATTTTCACCTATGCTATCATGAGATTCTTCAAAAGTACACATGTAAAAGTTGGTCTTAAATTAATTTGCAAAGATAACAATCCAAAGTAAATGTATTTACCTAAAGATTTGATAAAAAAAGTTGATTTATCAAATTGCTTTTATTTTATGGAATTAACTACTATGATTGTTTATTAATATTACATCAACATTCAATTTTTTTTCTATTTTTAACCCCTCTTCTATGACCAACCAAAAAATGAAAAAACTATTTTACCTATTAACGCTAACTCTTTATTTTACTAATGCACAAAATGTTCCGCAATTAAGTGTCATTGTAGCTCCTCAAACGGCTTGTGCTCCGGGGGAAACTGTCACTTTGGAGGCAGTGTATACTCAAGTTAGAAATCCAAACCAAAATTATACGGTGCAATCTATTAATTATCAGCCATTGTTCCCATTTTTAGGAGGAACAACTATGCAGGGAACTTCTGATGATGTTTGGTCACCTACTTTTAATTTGCCTTTTACTTTTTGCTTTTACGGGCAGCCTTACAATTCTTGTTTAGTAGGATCTAATTGTGTGGTAACTTTTAATAATGGAATTACAAATCATACTGCAGGTGGGTTTTGTCCTTGGTCATATAATCAAACTATTCCGAATACTGCATTTCCTATCAGAAATGCTATTTATGGTGTATATCAAGATACCAATAGAGCTCAACCACCAGTAACAGATCCAACTACTCAAAACATTAACTGGTATGTTACAGGCACTGCTCCAAATAGAAGATTTGTAGCTAATTTTAGCGAATTACCTCAATTTCAATGCAATTTTAGTGTAGGTACGCAAACATCTCAAATTGTTTTGTACGAAGGTACCAATGTGATTGATGTTTACGTTGAAAAGAGAACACCATGCACAAATTGGAATGGTGGAAGAGGTGTGATTGGTTTACAAAATGCAGCAGGAACCATAGCACATGTTCCACCTGGTAGAAACTCCGGTCCTTGGACTACAAACCAAGAGGCTTGGAGATTTATACCAAATGATGCGCTGATAACACCAACAGTAACTTGGTTAGATGGGAATGGAAATGTGATTGGGCAAGGAAACACAATTAATGTATCTCCTACAGTAGCTTCTTCTTATACTGCGAGTGTTACTTGGAATATTTGTGGAGTGCCATATACCGTAACTGGTCAAGGAAATGTGACCTTTTTACAATCACAGCTTAATGACCCGCAAGATTTTACTTTTTGCGATGGTACTGCACCACAAACAGTTAATTTAAACAGTAATATACCAATTGTTTTAGGAACTGTGAGTCCTGGAGAATTTGATGGAATTTATTTTCATACTTCTGAAGTAGACGCAGAAAACTTAGCAAATCCCATTCCAAATCCAAGTACCTATGTTGCTAATGGTCCACAAACTATTTATATGTCATTTCCATACATTGATTTTAATTGTATTGAAATTCGTTCTTTTGATATCAATTTTGTGGATTGTACTTTAAATCCACAGCCCCAAGATATGTCTTTGTGTGATACAGACAACGATGGTTTTGCTACGTTTGATTTAACTTTACAAAATACCAATTCCTTAAACGGAGTGCCGGCTGCTGATCACACAGTAACTTACCATCTCACTGGAGCAGATGCACAGAACAATGTAAGTCCAATCAATCCATCAAATAGTTTTATTGCGAATAATGGAACTATTATTCATGTTCGAGTGCAAAGCAATACAATAGCAGCAAGTTTTGGTGTAAGTAGTTTTACTTTAAATGTATTTTCAAATCCAGTCCCCGACTCCCCCTCCAACGTTACTGTTTGCAACAGTTATGTGTTGCCATCGTTGACAATTGGAAATTATTTTTCAGGTGCAAACGGCACGGGTACCCCTTATTCAGCAGGACAAACCATCACTTCGAGTATGACGATGTATGTTTATGCAGAAACAGGTACTACCCCAAATTGTACTTCGGAGAATAGTTTTACTATTACGATTGTAACCCCACCAAATGTAGACACCCCATCTGATGTATCAGCATGTAATAGTTATACCTTACCGGGATTAACTATAGGAAATTATTTCAGTGCTCCAAATGGGGCAGGTACACCTTACAGTGCTGGAGATGTGGTGTCGAGTAGCATGACGATGTATGTATTTGCAGATACTCCTACTTTAGCAGGATGTTCGGCAGAGAGCAGTTTTCAGATAACCATTAACACCACACCAACGGTAGTAGTTCCAGCCGATGTGGTAGCCTGCAACAGTTACATTTTACCAACCTTAACTATAGGAAATTACTTTACAGGGTCAAACGGAACGGGAACTGCTTACACAGCAGGACAAACCATCACTTCGAGTATGACCATGTACGTGTATGCAGAAACAGGTACTACCCCAAATTGTACTTCGGAGAATAGTTTTACTATTACGATTGTAACCCCACCAAATGTAGACACCCCATCTGATGTATCAGCATGTAATAGTTATACCTTACCGGGATTAACTATAGGAAATTATTTCAGTGCTCCAAATGGGGCAGGTACACCTTACAGTGCTGGAGATGTGGTGTCGAGTAGCATGACGATGTATGTATTTGCAGATACTCCTACTTTAGCAGGATGTTCGGCAGAGAGCAGTTTTCAGATAACCATTAACACCACACCAACGGTAGTAGTTCCAGCCGATGTGGCAGCCTGCAACAGCTACATTTTACCAACCTTAGCTGTAGGAAATTACTTTACAGGTC
>CAZAHJ010000091.1:0-5161 GCA_964485115.1 uncultured Flavobacterium sp. | reverse complement strand
TTACACCCAACAAGGAAAAAGAAGAATTGATCAAGTGATTGGTATTTCATACAACGCGAATATTGCTCAAGCCAAAGAGGTTTTGTTAAACGCATTAAAAAGTCACCCAAACATTTTGCAAGAACCCGAACCGCAAGTTCTTGTGGCTTCTTTAGCTGATAGCTCGGTAAATTTAAGTGTAAGAGCATGGGTATTGCCCGAAAACTTCATGACTACTTGCTCTGATATTTTAGAATTTGGAAAACAAGCTTTGGATCAAAATGACATTGAAATTCCGTTCCCTCAAAGAGTAGTGACTTTAAAAAACAATTGATATGAAGTTAGGAATTTTATTGGTTGCCTTTTTGTTTATTTCCTGCGAAGCACAAACCAAAGGAAAAGTGATTGGTGTAAAAGATGGTGATAGCATTGAAGTATTATTGGAGGGAAATAAGAACATTGTGATTCGTTTGGCAGAAATAGATTGCCCTGAAAAAAACCAACCCTATGGCAAAAAAGCCAAATCCTTTATATCGGATTTGATTTTTGGGAAAGAAATCACCTATGTAAAAACAGACCAAGACCGCTATGGAAGAACGATTGCCAAAGTGTATTTTAAAGGAGCATATCTATCTGAAACCTTAATTAAAAACGGTTTGGCTTGGCACAATACTAAGTATTCCAAAAGCAGGCATTTAGCATCATTAGAAAAAGAAGCCAGGAAAAACAAAATCGGACTTTGGGCTGACCCCAATCCAATTGCTCCATGGGAATGGAGGAAAACTAAAAGAGTCAAAAAATAATCACATCAAATTGTATATTTACAAAAAAATTACATGTTAAAATTGGAATCAATCAAAGCATTTAACTTCAACAATTTACTCAATAAAAATATCACCATTGTTACACATAAAAAACCAGTTGGGGATGACATTGGGTCGAGTATGGGACTTTATTTTTTCCTAAAAAAGTTTAGTCCGCATGTACATGTTGTAGTTCCAAACGAATTACCTGAGTTTTTAAAGTGGATGCCAGATACCAATAAAATTTTGGTGTTTGAAACACAAAACAGACAAGCTAAGACTGCTTTGGAACAAGCAGAAGTAATTTTTTGTTTAGATTTTAATGCCTTGCATCGCATGGGGGAGGACATGGGAGGTTTTGTACAAAAATTGTCTCCAGAGTTTTATTTGATTGATCATCACGAAATGCCAGACACTTTTGCCAAGTATTTGTTTTCTGATACTTCTTACGGATCCACTTGCGAAATGGTTTTAGATGTGATTCTTGAATCTGAAAAATCAGATTTAATAGATGCCAACATTGCAACTTGTTTGTACACCGGAATTGTTACAGATAGTGGTTCGTTTAGATTTCCCAAAACTACAGCTGCTACCCATAAAAAAGTTAGTATTTTATTACAAACCGGTATTGATAATGCAGCTATACATCACCAACTGTTTAATGGCAATAGCTATAACAGTTTACAATTACTTGGAAAAGCATTGCAAAACTTACATATGGTAACACCAAAAGTTTCTTACATAGCGTTATCACATCAAGAATTAAACGAGTTTCATTACCAGAAAGGAGATACCGAAAGTATTGTAAATTATGGTTTAAGCATCAAGGGAATTGTAATGACTGCTTTTTTTATGGAAAATGTAGCTGAAAAAATCATTAAAATTTCCTTTCGTTCGGTTGGAAATTTTGATGTAAATCAATTTGCACGTAACCATTTTAATGGAGGTGGACATAAAAATGCAGCTGGAGGAAAATCAAGTTTAAGCCTACAAGAAACTATCTATATATTTCAACAAACCATAAACCAATATCCTGAGTTATGTACTGTATAAAAATTATTTATTTATTGGTACTAATTACACTTTTATCGTGTAATGAAAAAGAACCTCGAAGACCTGTAAACAGAAGCAAAGGAACTTTTATGAAAGAATCTGTTCAGCGTAATCTATTATTAGTTGCAGAAGAAGAAAAAATCATCGATTCGTTAATGAAATCTCACCCTGAATTGAAGTTTAAAGAATCTCAAAAAGGATTTTGGTTTGCCATTACCGAGCTAAATGAACAAGAAAAATACTACCCACAAAAAAATGATTTGGTTTTTTTTAATTATGAAATTCAAGATTTATATGGAGAAGTAATTTATTCTCGTGAGCAGTTAAAACCCCAAACCTATTTAGTTGACAAACAAAACATCATGATAGGTTTAAGATATGGTATAAAAAAGTTAAAAAAAGGGGAATCCGGAATTTTTTATTTTCCTTCGCACATGGGTTATGGGTATCATGGAGATGATAGAGACATCCCACCAAACCTACCTTTAAAAGTATTAGTTAGTATTACAGATATCAAACCAGAAAACAAAAATTAAACTCATGAAAAATACCCTATTTACTTTATTAACAATTATTTTTATCAGTTGCAATAAAGATTATGACCATTTAGGGAATGGCATTTTTGCAGTAATAGAAACCAGTAAAGGAAACATTGTTGCAGAATTAGAATTTGAAAAAACTCCAATAACAGTAGCCAATTTCATTACTTTGGCAGAGGGTACTAATTTACAAGTAACGGAAGCCGACAAAAAAGGAAAGCCATTTTACAACGGATTAACTTTTCACAGAGTAATACCGGATTTTATGATCCAAGGTGGATGTCCGAAAGGAACCGGTGAAGGTGGTCCGGGATACAAATTTTTAGATGAAATTACCGATTTAAAACATACTGGTCCTGGGATTTTATCTATGGCCAATGCAGGACCCGGAACCAACGGAAGT
The DNA here is from genome assembly GCA_964485115.1 of uncultured Flavobacterium sp. Lineage (GTDB taxonomy): Bacteria > Bacteroidota > Bacteroidia > Flavobacteriales > Flavobacteriaceae > Flavobacterium. The sequence continues at coordinate 2,384 of CAZAHJ010000091.1, read as the reverse complement.
CAATTTTTTATCACCCACAAAGAAACTCCATGGTTAGATGGACTCCATACGGTTTTTGGAAAAATAGCAGAAGGTATGGATGTGGTAAACCAAATTGCTCAAGGTGATGAAATTAAAAGCATTATTATTGTACGAAATGGAGAAAAAGCAAAAAAATTTAGTGCAGTTAAAGTATTTGAAAGTAGATTAGCTAAAGAAGCTGAAACACTTAAAAAACAAGCGGAAGAAAAAGCAAAACAAGAAGCTGAGTTTTTAATACAATATCAAGAAATAATCAAATCTAATTTAGCAAAATTTGATGAAAATCAAAAAACTGCAAAAAAAACATCTTCGGGTTTGCAATTTAAAATTTTAGAAAGCGGAAACAAAAAGCCTGAAAACGGTAGTTCTGTTTATGTGTATTATGCCGGATATTTTGAAAATGGAATTTTATTTGACACCAACATCGAAAGTATTGCAAAAGATTATGGTAAATGGGATGAAAACAGAGCAAACATGAATGGCTATGCTCCTTTTCCGTTCATCTTTGGCAACAAACAAGGATTGATTCCTGGGTTTTTAGAAACCATTGAAAATATGAAATTTGGCGACAAAGCATTGGCATACATTCCTGCCTATTTAGGGTATGGAGAAGCAGGTGCAGGTGGTGTTATTCCACCCAATGCCAATTTAATTTTTGAAATTCATTTAGTAGAAAAACCAAACTAATTAAACATGGTAAAAGTTGGCATTGAAGCGATTGCATTTGATTTTCCGAAAATATTTTTATCGGTAGAAGAGTTTGCTACCTATCGAAATCAAGATGCAACCAAATTAACAGCTGGTTTGGGAATACAAAAAATTAGTTTTCCGGATATCCACCAAGATGTGGTAACATTTGCTGCCAATGCCTTAGAAAAATTGGTTTCGCAGGAAGATATCTCTTTTTCTGAAATTGCAAAAATTTATATTGGTACCGAAAGTGGGGTGGATAGCTCTAAGCCTATTGGATCCTATCTTTTTAACATGATGGAGCAAAAATATGGCAAAGGAAAACTGGAGCATTGCGATACCACCGAATTTACTTTTGCTTGTATTGGTGCAGTAGATGCCATGCACAATGCCTTAGATTTTATCAGATGCAACCCAACTGAGAAAGTAATTGTTATAGCTACTGATTTTGCTAAATACGACTTAAATTCCACCGGTGAATATACCCAAGGAGCAGGTGCTATTGCCATGCTTTTAAGTGCCAATCCGGAATTAATAGAAATACATCCGGAAATTGGAATTTCTACCGAAGGAGTTTTTGACTTTTTTAAACCAAGACGAAATTTTAAAGAAGGAGCCTTTTCTGTAGAAACAAATATAGAAAGCAACCAAATTCACGAATCAGAACTGTTGGTGTACAAAGAGCAACCCGTATTTGATGGTGCTTATTCTCAAAAATGTTATGTCAGCAGAACCAAAAATGCCTATTTACAACTTAAGAAAAAGTTGCAAACTTCTGAAAAATTATATGAAAATTGGGATGCCATTGTGATGCATCTCCCCTATTGTTTTCAGGCAAGAAGAAGCTTTATTGATATTTTTGCAGAAGAAAATCCAGACTTATTAGAAAGTCAACCCGGAGAAACTTTGGCAGACAAATCAAAAGCATTGTATAAAAGTGATGCCTATGCTACCTTGGTTGAAAATAAAATTGCAAAAACTGAAACACTTTCTGGTATTATAGGTAATATTTATACGGGTTCAATATTTTTAGCATTTTTAGGATATTTATTTTCTTATAAAGACCAAAATATTGCGAACCATTCCGTTGGTTTTATAGCTTATGGAAGTGGAAGTAAATCGAAAGCATTTATTGGTAGCATTGGTACTTTTTATGAAGAAAAAATTGCAAAATTGCCTTTTGAAGAAATTTTAAGCAATAGAACTCCCATAAATTTTGATACTTATGTAACTTTGCATACCAAAAATCAAAAAAAATCTGTAGTTCCTCCAATAAAAGAATGGATTTTGCAAAGCATCGAGCAAAGCCAACCTAATTTAGTTGGAGCGAGATATTACCAATGGATAGATTAACTAATAGAAACAAAAACACTAGTATGAAAAAAACACTATTAATTATTTGTTTACTAATTGCAATTGCAAGCAATGCCCAAAAGCAAGAAGGAATTTTTGTAGAATTTAAAACCAACAAAGGAAGCATTTTAGCCGAATTGTATTACCAAAAAACTCCAATTACAGTTGCTAATTTTATTTCGTTGGCAGAAGGAAACAATCCAATTGTTTCAGAACAATTCAAAGGCAAGCCTTACTTTAATGGTTTAAAATTTCATAGAGTAATCAAAGATTTCATGATTCAGGGTGGAGACCCAACAGGCACTGGTTCTGGTGGCCCC
>CAZAHJ010000090.1:0-5216 GCA_964485115.1 uncultured Flavobacterium sp. | reverse complement strand
AACTTTAATTTTACCCTCTCCTTGAACGGAAATGTTAGGCGACTTTACTTCCTGAGCCAAACCTAGACTGGTTATCAAACCTAAGCTTAGCAATACCATTAACTTTTTCATTTTTTGTGAATTTAGAATAACCTATCTTGACAAATGTTGTGCCATTTTATTTTTTCTCTTTCCAAAGTAAAAAGAACAACACCAAAATCGGAATTAACAACAATCCAAACATCAAGGTGTTTTGGAATATAATCGATGGATATTGTGCCAACAACACCAGAAATCCAGAAATCGCTCCACCTAAATGAGCGGTATGTCCCACATTTCCAATACTATTTTTCATTCCATAAATGGAATAAACCAAATATCCCACTCCGAAAATATAAGCAGGAATTGGAATTGGTATAAAAAAGAGATACAAATCAAGTTCCGGATATAACATTATAGTGGCATATATAATTCCGGAAACAGCTCCAGAGGCTCCAACTGCACGATAATAAAGTTCGCTTTGATGGTACCATAAACTGAGTAAGCTTCCTCCTAACAAACTTCCGAAATAAATTAACAAAAAGCTAAAAACTGGTAAAGTTTGGTACAACATCGGTGCAAAAAAGTAAAAGGTAATCATGTTAAAAGCCAAATGTGCTATATCTACGTGTAAAAATGCACTGCTTAACATTCGCCATTTTTCACCTGCTCTAATACTTGCGATATGAAATTCGTATTTTCTGAAAAAGCTCTCATTCTGAAATCCCTGAAAACTTGCCAATACATTTGCTGCGATTAATACATAAAAAATAGTTTCTCCCATTGGTTATTTTTTTTGGAAAAATAAGGAATATCTGTTGGATGCGCCTACAAACCCCTCATTTTTTACTCCGAAAAATGGATGCTATATTTGCAAAAAAATATCTCATGCAAAAGTTTGCATTTTGGATGGCTTATCCATTTTTGTTTTTGGTTTCATTGTTACCTTTTAGAGTAACTTATATTTTATCCGACATTTTTGCTGTTTTGTTGTATCATGTGGTTGGATATCGCAAAAAATTAGTCATCAAACATTTAAAAATGGTTTTTCCGGATTACACAGAACAACAAATTCAAAAAATTGCTTTTCAATCGTACCAGCATTTTTGCGATATGTTTTTAGAATTAAATAAAGGATTGACCAGCAGTGAGGAAGAGATTCAAAAAAGATTTGTGGTTACCAATCCGGAATTTGTTCAAGAACTTGCAAAAAAACATTCCAAAATCATTTTAATGTATGCCCATTATGCCACTTACGAATGGACTGTGGTGTTGCAACATTATACTAAAATTGATAACTATATAGTTTACAAAAAAATCAACCAGCCCTATTTTGATTTATTTGTAAATAAAATTAGAACAAAATTTGGAGCCAAATTGGTGGTTACCAACGACACTTTTAAGGTAATGAAAAAATTGGAAAAAGACTCAAATCCAGCAACTTTTGGTTTTGTTGCTGACCAATCTCCTGTTTGGCATTTGTCTAAATTTTGGACCACCTTTTTTGGTGTAGAAGTTCCGGTACACGTTGGAGCAGAAGAAATTGCCAAAAAAATGAACTTGCCAATTGTATACCTGAAAGTAGAGAAAATCAAAAGAGGATACTACCAAGCTTCTTTTGAAATGATGACTGAATCTCCAAAAGATTTTCCAAACTATGCACTTTCAGAAGCTTACATAAGAAAGGTAGAGCAGCAGATTTTAGAAGCACCTACTTATTATTTGTGGACACACAACCGATGGAAACATGCGGGTACAAAACCTAAGCATTTGCAATAAAACTCTGTGGTGTTAGCGAAAAAATTCCGTTTGACCACAGAGTAAATTTAAGATGATGTTTTTTAGACTAAGGAACTATATATTCGTAAGAAGCTTGAACTCCTAACGGGAAACCAATCATCCAATAAATTAACAAGAAAATAGTCCACAACAATAAAAATGCAATGGAATAAGGAATCATCATGGAAACTAATGTTCCAATTCCGGTAGACTTCACGTACTTTTGACAATATACCACTACCAAAGGAAAATAAGGCATTAAAGGCGTAACTATGTTAGAAACCGAATCGCCTACTCTGTAAGCAGCTTGGGTTAAATCTGGAGAAATTCCTAATTGCATTAACATTGGAACAAAAATTGGAGCAATCAAAGCCCATTTGGCAGATGCGGAACCAATAAATAAATTTACAAAAGCGGTTAACAATACAATTCCAACAATAGTAACCCCTGATGATAATTGCAACGATTGTAAAAAAGTTGCACCTTTTAATGCCAATAAAGCTCCTAAGTTTGATTTGGCAAATGCATCTATAAACAAAGCACAGAAAAAAGCCATCACTATATAATAACTCATACCACTCATCGACTTGGTCATGCCAGCAATTACTTGCTTCGACTCTTTATAAGCTCCGGATAAAAATCCGTAAATCACACCAGGAATTAAAAAAACCACAAAAATAATTGGCACTATCGATCGCATTAACGGAGCGGTTAAATCGGTAAGTTTTCCACTTTCTGCTCGTAATGCAGAATCCTCTCCTTTTGCCCAAAAAAACAAGCCGATTAACAACAAAAACATGGATGTTGAAGCAACCCAAAACGCTATTCTTTCTTTGGAAGTCAACGCATCCATGGTTGGCTCTTCATTATCTTCAATTACCACCTCAACTTTTTTCAATCGAGGTTCAACAATTCTGTCGGTTAAAAACCAGCCTACCAAAACAATTAATAAAGTAGAAGCAGAAGTAAAAAACCAGTTATTTAATGGATTAAGTTGAATATTCGGGTCGATAATTTGTGCAGCAGATTGGGTAAATCCTTGCAGTAATGGATCTATCCCAGATGGAATAAAGTTTGCACTAAATCCACCGGAAACCCCTGCAAAAGCAGCTGCAATTCCTGCTAATGGATGTCTGCCAGCAGCATAAAAAATCACTCCTCCTAATGGAATTACTAGTACATAGCCGGCATCGGTTGCGGTATGCGAAACAATTGCAACCAAAATCAACATGGGAGTTAATAAGAATTTTGGTGTAACTCCTAACATGGTTTTTAAGCCCGCATTAATATAGCCAGAATGTTCTGCAACTCCTACTCCTAACATGGCAACCAACACAATTCCGAGTGGAGCAAAACTGGTAAATGTAGTAACCATATTTGACAAAAAAGCTGCCAAAGAAGTTCCACTTAATAAATTGACAATTTCAATAGTTGCACCTGTCCTTGGGTCGATTTCAGAAAAACTGACTCCCGAAAAAATTGCGGACAACACCCAAATCAAAACCATCAAACTTAAAAACAAGATGGCCGGATCGGGAAGTTTGTTCCCTTTTTTCTCAATAAAGTCCAAAGCTTTGTTTACAAAACCTTTTGGTGCAGATGTTTCACTCATGGTATTTTAGTTTGGTTAGTTGGTTATAAAAATACAGTATTTATACCAATTACAAATACTGCTTTTGCAATGATTACTTTTGTAACTTATCCAAAATCCAACCCAATTCAGGGTCTTTTCGTTGTAATTTATCTTCTAAACTTGGTAAAAGTTCTATGTCCGGAAGCACACCTCTTCCCTCAACTCCTTTTACTTTAACCGGACGAATATCCATAATCCCTAATCGCAATGGCAATTTTGAATTTGGCAAACGATACACTGGCATAAAACCCGCAACCGTTCCGTGAGCGGTACCACCGGTTTCTTCTCCTATTAAAATTCCTCTCCCCTCAGTTTGCACCATGGAAGAAAACAAACACGAGGCAGAAAAACTACCACCGTTAATCAATACAAAAACTTCTCCTTTAAAATTGTTTGGCTTTGGAGTTTTAATTTTAGAACTTTCTAAAGTATATTGGTAAGTACCTTGTGCTGTTTTTTTTGTCTTTATCGTTTGAAAAACCGCAAAAAAGGGATACATAGGAACTGCTACAGGATAAGCATACCATGGTGCGGTATTCCAATACGGTGATAACATGGATGTTTTTGAAACCACTGTTGGGGTATCAATCATTTGGAAAGGCTTATCGCTCAAATAGCTATATAATTCCGTAATTTCATTTAACAATCCTCCTGGATTATCACGCAAATCAATTACCAAATATTTGCTTTGCTTGCTTGTAATTTCATCAAAAATTTGTTGGTAGGCTTTGCGATATCTTCCTTTAGAAAATCCCCAAATTTTTAGATATGCTACGGTAGAATCTTTTCCTATCCATTGCAATTCTCTTTGAAATTTTGAAGAGGCAACATCGTAACCCAAAATTCTTTTTTTCTTTCGGATGTTTTCTTTTTTAGAAAAGGTGATTTGCTTGGTAGAAATAACTTTTGTGGTGTCTTTTGTCGTTTTTGAAGAAATCTTTTCTTTATTCTCCTCCGATTTCTTGCGATGAACCATTTTAGTATACACACTATCTTTCCAAGAAAAAGTGCATTGGAAACTATCTAAAAACCCGAATTCTAAAGCATAAATGTTGGAAAAACTTCTTTGAAATCGATACGGAAAATACGTTTGGTTAAAACCATCAGAAGTATAGGTTTTTCGATGCTTTTGATATAAAGAGTCCAAACTAATTCCGTTGATTTTTAAAAAACGTGAACCTACCTTGATGGTAGAATCGCCTGACAGATTTCTGCTTAAATAAAATTTTTCATCATGCAGAATGATAGGGACTTGCGACATGGGCCCCATGCCTAATTTCTTTCTTCTTTTGGCTTCTTGCTTGGTGACTTTTTCCGGTAAAAAACCTAATCGCATATGTCCTTGCCTTACTTGAGCTACCAATGGACTTAACTGAAAAAAGAAATCGTTTGGTTTTTTAAAGCTTTTAGTTGCTTCAACCAAACTATCCATCGAATGGTCAAAAGCTCCTTTTGGCAAATACCAATCGATGCTTGGATGTAATTTGTTGATTTTTTTTTGGGCAAAACGAATGTCTTTTTTTTGCTGCTCTGGAGTTAATTCTTTTTGTAAATGTGCTTGGTAGGTAGCTACACTGTTACACCCCACCAATCCAAAAAGCAACAAATAAATTACAATCGTTAAAACTCTCATATCCCTGCTAACTCTTTTAATTCTGCAACAAATCGAACTGCCAAAGAATCTGCATCTTCTTGCGAAGTTGCTTCGGTATAAATACGAATAATTGGCTCGGTGTTGGACTTTCGTAAATGCACCCAACTATTTGCAAAATCAATTTTTACGCCA
>CAZAHJ010000089.1:0-5253 GCA_964485115.1 uncultured Flavobacterium sp. | reverse complement strand
GAGGTGCAGGTGCTACAGAAACTTTCACCATTCGTAAAATGTCGGGTGCTGTTGGAGTAGAAAGAATTTTCCCAATCAACATGCCTGCTTTACAAAAAATTGAAGTGAACCAAAGAGGTAAAGTTCGCAGAGCTAGAATTTTCTACTTTAGAGACCTTACTGGTAAAAAAGCTAAAATCAAAGAAAGAAGAAGATAATCTTTGTTTTTCAGAAACAAAAAAAGCGAACCAAATGGTTCGCTTTTTTTGTTGTCTTGTATTTTGGGATTTGAAAATTAGCTAATAAGCGAATTTGAAAATGAATTATTGTTTTAATAAATTTTGCTGATAACTGAAAATCAAACATCGAATTCAAAATAAGTAAATGTGAGCTAACTTGTTACCATTCATTATTCATTATTCACTATTCACTATTCACTATTCACTATTCATTATTCACTAAAACACAAAAATAGGTCGGTCACCCATCATTTGGCTAACTTCTTCTGCAATTTCTTCTAGGGCAGCTTCATCATTAGCCGCATGTAAAGCTCTATCAATTAAATCAACTACCAATTCCATGTCCTCTTCCACCAATCCACGAGTAGTAATAGCAGGTGTTCCCACACGAATTCCAGAAGTTACAAATGGAGATTTGTCGTCAAATGGCACCATATTTTTATTTACCGTAATTTCCGCTAAGCCAAGAGTTTTTTCAGCATCTTTTCCGGTAATGCCTTTGTTTCTTAAGTCAATCAACATCATATGGTTATCGGTTCCTCCGGAAATCAATTGGTAATTTCTTTTTACAAAAGCTTCTGCCATAGCTTTGGCATTTTTTTGTAATTGCATGGCATAACGGAAAAACTCATCCGTCAAACATTCTCCAAAAGCAACTGCTTTGGCTGCAATAATATGTTCTAATGGCCCGCCTTGGTTTCCAGGAAACACAGCTCCATCCAATACAGCCGACATCATTTTGGTTTCTCCTTTTGGAGTTTTGTATCCAAACGGATTTTCAAAATCTTTCCCCATTAAAATCAAACCTCCTCTTGGTCCACGTAAAGTTTTATGCGTAGTTGTGGTAACAATGTGGCAATGTGGAATAGGGTCATTTAACAATCCTTTGGCAATCAAGCCTGCTGGATGCGAAATATCTGCCAACAAAATTGCTCCTACGCTATCTGCAATGGCTCTAAAACGAGCAAAATCCATGTCTCTGGAATAAGCACTTGCCCCAGCAATAATTAATTTAGGCTGTTCTTTGGTGGCAATTTCTTGGATTTTATCGTAATTCAAACGACCAGTTTCTTGCTCTACCCCATAAAAAACAGGTTGGTATAACTTTCCGGAGAAATTCACCGGAGAACCATGGGTTAAATGCCCACCATGCGACAAATCGAAGCCTAAAATTTTATCTCCTGGCTGTAAACAAGCTGCAAAAACTGCCGTATTGGCTTGTGATCCTGAGTGTGGTTGCACGTTGGCATAATCTGCTCCAAACAATTCTTTGGCACGATCAATAGCTATTTGTTCAATTTGGTCAACCACTTCACAACCTCCATAGTAACGCTTGCCTGGGTAACCTTCGGCATATTTATTGGTTAAAATAGATCCAGCTGCTTCCAACACTTGGTCGCTCACATAGTTTTCAGATGCTATCAATTCTAAGCCGTGTATCTGACGGTCTTGTTCGTCTAAAATTAAGTCAAAAATGATTTCGTCTCGTTGCATGGGTATAGTTTCGTTAATAATTCTTCAAATTTACGCAATTGGTTGGTCAAATAGATTGGATAATATATATTTGAATGTTAAAATTATTCACAACTTATTCACGATATATCATGCCAAATTTTGCCAACGACCCAAACAGAACTTCTTGGATACCAGTGCCAGAAAACTCTGATTTCCCAATACAAAACATCCCTTTTGGTGTTTTTATTACCAAAGATGATGTTATTACTATAGGAACTCGCATCGGAAATACTGCCATTGACATGGGTGCTTTGCAACAACTTAATTATTTTGAAGGCATCGAATTAACCGATGACATGTTTATGCAAGACACCTTAAACGACTTTATTTCGGACGGTAAAAAAACTTGGAGACTAGTCAGAAATCGCTTGGCTGAAATATTTGACAGTAATAATCCAAAGCTTCGTGATAATCCGGAACACAGAGAAATCATTTTATTTGAAATACAAGATATTGAAATGCTTTTGCCAGTTCAAATAGGTGATTACACTGATTTTTACAGCAGCAAAGAACATGCTACCAATGTTGGAAAAATGTTCCGTGACCCTGAAAATGCTTTATTACCCAATTGGTTACACTTACCCGTAGGATATCATGGTAGAAGTTCAACTATTGTTCCGAGTGGAATTCCGGTACATCGTCCGTGGGGACAAACTTTGCCAGCAGGTACGGATACTCCTGTTTTTGGCCCTTCTAAATTGGTAGATTTTGAATTAGAAATGGCTTTTATTACCACCGATGCCAATTTGATGGGAGAGCCTATCCAACCGGAAGAAGCTTACGACCATATTTTTGGAATGGTTTTGTTTAACGATTGGAGTGCAAGAGACATCCAAAAATGGGAATATGTGCCTCTAGGTCCATTCTTAGCTAAAAACTTTGCTTCGAGTATTTCTCCTTGGATTGTTACTATTGATGCTTTAATGCCGTTTAAAACAGAAGCACCTAAACAAGACTTTGCTCCTCTACCTTATTTAATTGAAAAAAATCGCTTTACTTTTGATATCCAATTGGAAGTATCCATTATCCCGGAACACCAACCGGAAACCATCGTATCTAAATCAAATTTTAAATATTTATATTGGACCATGCCCCAACAATTGGCACATCACACCATTAATGGTTGTAGAGTAAATTCTGGAGATATGATGGGTAGTGGTACCATTTCTGGTGAAACTCCTGATAGCTTTGGTTCTATGTTAGAGTTGACCTGGGGAGGGAAAAATCCAATTAAAATGAAAGATGGTTCGGAGCGTAAATTTATTCAGGACCACGATACTGTTGTGATGAGAGGATATTGTAAAAACAACCAAGTGAGAATTGGCTTTGGAGAATGTAGTTCCAAATTATTGCCTGCAGTTGAATTGAATTACTAAATTCTACTTTTTATGAAAGTTTTACCTTTAAACCAACCGTTCAAATATTTTTTTTGGTCGGTTGGTTTGTTTTTTTTTAATATTATCAATGCCCAAACCTTTACTTTAAGAGATAGCTTACAGGGGGGCTTAAGGATAGAAAGAACTTGTTTTGATGTACAACATTACCGTTTACAAGTACAAGTGAACATTCAAGAAAAATATTTGAAAGGCTCCAATCAAATCACTTTTAAAGTTGTTGAACCCACCAAAAAAATTCAACTTGATTTGTTTGCCAACATGCAAATAGACAGTTTAATTTGGAACCAACAATCACTCCCATACCAACGAATACACGATGCCTTTTTTGTAGATTTTCCAACGGAACTTTCTGAAGGAGAAACCCACCAAATGACATGTTATTACCAAGGGAGTCCGCTAGAAGCTAAAAATGCACCATGGGATGGTGGATTTGTTTGGAAGAAAGACAGCAACGGAAAACCTTTTGTAGGAGTTGCAGTACAAGGTACCGGAGCATCTTTATGGTATCCAGTAAAAGACCACCAAACAGATGAACCAGATTTAGGTGCTGATATTTTGGTGAGTGTGCCAAATGATTTGGTAAATGTTAGCAATGGTACTTTGGTAGCGGTTAATGAACTACCCAACCAATACAAAGAATGGCATTGGAAAGTCACCTACCCTATCAATACCTATAACATAGTATTGAATATTGGAGATTATGTATTGATAGAAGATATTTACCAAGATTTGGTTTTACATTATTACGTGTTGAGAGAAAATAAGGACATTGCCCGAAAACAATTTGAAGAAGTGCATCCGATGATGTCTTGTTTTTACGACAAATTTGGTCCTTACCCGTTTGCAAATGATAGTTATAAATTGGTAGAAACACCTTATTTAGGAATGGAACACCAAAGTGCAGTAGCTTACGGAAATCGCTATCGAAAAGGGTATTTAGGTAGAGATTTATCTGGTACAGGTGTGGGAATGACTTTTGATTATATATTAATTCACGAAACAGCCCACGAATGGTTTGGTAACAGTATTTCCAGTAAAGATATTGCGGATATGTGGATCCATGAAAGCTTTACCACTTATGCAGAAACGGTGTATGTAGAATGCACCCAAGGATATGAAGCTGCCAAACAATATATTTTCGGGCAGAGTAAAATGGTAGCCAACAAAAAACAAATGATTGGAGTTTTTGGAGTGAATGCCAAACCTAAAAGTTCCGACCACTATTATAAAGGAGCATTGATGTTGCATACTTTACGACACACCTTTGCCAATGATACAGATTGGTGGAAAACTTTAAAATTATTTACCGAAACTTTTGCTTATCAAATCATTGAAAGTAAAGAGGTGGTTGACTTCTTTCAAAAGCATACCGATTGGAATGTAGTGCCATTTTTTGAACAGTACTTACAACATCCTGAAATTCCAAAAATACAGCTAAAGGAAAACAAGAATAGATGGAAAGTTTTTTTCACATCTAATGTTGAGAATTTTCAAATGCCAATATTTCTTGAAATTGATGGTGATTTAAAAAGGGTTTTGGTAGGTAAAAAACCTTTAAAAATTAAAGCAAAAACAGTAAATTTTCCTGATAATGTGTATTATGTAAAGTGATAATACTTATAATAATCATATAATTTCAATTTATAATCCAATTTTCCAAATTCCTCTAATTTGATTTTCTTGGTATCCTATTGCCATATCATTTGGATAAAGAATTTGAATCTTTTTTAATACCTCTGGAGAGATATTACTTTTTTCACCATGACATTGCAAACACATGAAATTAGTTATGATTGGGTAATAATAAAAATTTTGATACCCTATTGTTTGCTTTACAACTTGAGGTTCTTTTTGGTTGTTGATTTGTTTTTGAAAATCTGCTATCAAAACAGTCTCTATTGCATTGGCTTTGTTTCTTGGATTTCTATTTTTGTCACTTACTCTTTGAATATTAACTTTTTTTAATTTTGCCAAACTATCTGTAATTGGTATAGCTTTTTCATGGCAAAATTCCATTGCATGTATTGTTCCTTTAGATTGTATTGCTCCCATTAAATTCTTACCTAATTCTTGTTTGGTAATTAACGCGATGTTCAAAGCTTTTTCTTCAGAAGAAACTTCCT
>CAZAHJ010000088.1:0-5288 GCA_964485115.1 uncultured Flavobacterium sp. | reverse complement strand
AGGAGCCGAGGTTATTTTGGTAAGCGGTCCTTATCATTTAAATGTTCAAAATCCGCTCATACAAAAAATAAAAGTTGTTTCGGCAGCAGAGATGTTGCAAGTAGTATTGAGTCAATTTGATACTTCTGATATTGTAATAATGGCAGCAGCAGTTGCAGATTACAAACCAAGACAAGTAGCCAGCCAAAAAGTAAAAAAATCTGATGCAACTTGGGTTTTAGAATTAGAAAAGACCACAGATATTTTATTCACTTTAGGTCAGCAAAAAAAAAACCAACTATTGGTTGGATTTGCTCTAGAAACTAACAATGAAATAGAACATGCCAATCAAAAACTAACAAAAAAGAATCTGGATTTTATCGTTTTAAATTCCTTGAATGATGCAGGTGCCGGATTTAGTGTTTCCACCAATAAAATTACTCTAATAGATAAGTTTGGTAGGGTGGAAGAAGGTGTTTTAAAACCAAAATCGGAAGTTGCTTTAGATATTTTGCAAAAAGCTATTTCCATGATGGCGTAAAATATTACTTGCTTGCCTTCGTTATTATGTTTATTTTAGTCATCCAATTATAATATTACACATGAAGTTTTTATCGTTTGTTGGTGTATTGTTTTTTACAAGTTCCGTTTTTAGTCAAGAATTAAATTGCGAAGTTCAAATTAATTTTGATCGCATAACCAATGCCAATACCCAGATATTCAAAACATTGCAAACAGCTGTTTCTGATTTTATGAACAAAACTTCCTGGACAGAAAAGAAACTGAAGAATAGGGAAAAAATTGAATGTTCCGTTTTTATCAATATTTCAGAGTTTGACAACAATTCTCGCTTTGTAGCATCTATTCAAGTACAAGCAACTCGACCAGTTTATATGGCAAGTTATTTGTCGCCTATCATGAATATTAACGATAAAGACTTTAGTTTTAATTATTTGGAGTTTGAAATGATGAATTTCAATCCGAATAATTTTGATTCTAATTTGGTTTCCGTTTTAGCTTATTATGCCTACATGATCTTAGGAATGGATGCAGATTCATTTGAGCCGCTGGGTGGCACCAATTATTTTCAAATAGCGAATGGAATCATGAATGTGGCACAATCTTCCGGATTTAGAGGTTGGAACCAAGCAGATGGGATGAACAATCGTTACTTTTTAGTTTCTGACTTGTTGTCTAACACCTTTGATCCAATACGTATTGGTTTGTATGATTACCATGTAAATGGTTTGGATGCTATGGTTAACAACCCTAAAGTTGGTAAAGAAAAAGTAAAGTCTGCTCTGATGGAGTTGAGTAAAATTCAGAATGTTCGACCAAATGCCTATTTGTCACGTATTTTCTTTGATGCCAAAGCTGACGAAATTCAACAAGTTTTTTCTGCTGGATTTCCAATGAATCTTTCCGATTTAAAAGAGCAGTTGATTAGAATATCCCCTACCAATGCCGATAAATGGGCAACTTTAAAATAATTTGGTATAGATTTTTTTCCAAAGCAACTCATAAAACTTCCTTATCTTTACCACACTATTTAAATTTGGTGTTCTAGATGCTTTTAAAGCTTCACATTTCAAATTATGCATTAATTGAATCGTTAGATTTGAATTTTTCTAACGGTTTTTCGGTGATTACCGGAGAAACGGGATCAGGTAAATCTATTCTACTTGGAGCTTTAGGTTTGGTGCTTGGCAAAAGAGCTGACTTAAGTGCCATGAAAAATCCGGAAGAGAAATGCATTATTGAGGCTTATTTCTCGCTAAAAGGCTACAACTTGTTAACTTTTTTTGAAGAAAACGATCTGGATTTTGCAGAAGAGACTATAATTAGGAGAGAAATATTACCAAGCGGAAAATCTCGTGCATTTGTAAACGATACTCCGGTTGCTTTACCAATTTTACAAGAATTAGGAACCCAATTGGTGGATGTGCATTCACAACACCAAACCTTGGCATTAACGGAACAAAGCTTTATTTATAATATTTTAGATGCCATAGCCAATCAAAAAGCAGAAGTCGCTATTTTTCAAGAGAAATTTTCTCAAAAGAAGAAATTAGAGAAAATCATCGCTCAAAAAAAAGAAATATTGTTGCAAAACCAACAACAAGCAGATTACCAAAGTTTTTTGTTGCAGGAACTGGAAGAAGCTAAAATTCAAGTCAATGAAGAAGAAGTTTTAGAACAACAGTTGCAACAATTACAACACAAAGAGCAAATAGTAGAAAATTTGCAAATGGCTTATGTTCGGTTAAATGAAGATCCGTATGGGATTCTTTTACAATTAAAAGAAACAAGAAGTGGATTGCAAAAAATTGCAAGTTATGCAGAAGTGTACCAACAGTTTTTAGAACGTTTACAATCTGCAGAAATCGAATTAAAAGATTTGTCTCAGGAAATACAAATGGCTGCAGAGAAAATGGATGCTTCTCCTTCCGATATGGAAAAAATCAATGTTCGATTGCAAGTGTTGCATGATTTGTTTAGAAAACATCAAGTGGCATCTTCAACAGAATTACTTGGAATTCAAAATCAATTGGCAGAACATTTTTCAAGTACGGAATCTCTGGAAGCTGAAATAGCATCGATGCAAAGTGAATTAAATTTGCTAGATGCAGAACTATTAAACATTGCCAATCAATTACATGACAAAAGATTGCAATTTGCACCACAATTAATTGTTCAGTTGGAGGAAATTCTTACCAAATTAGGAATGAAAGAAGCAAAATTCTCTATTCCAATTCAATCAGTATTCTCTTTTAACGAAATGGGAAATACACAATTAGAATTTTTGGTTGCCACCAACAAGGGAAGCAAAGAAAATACTTTAAATAAAGTGGCTTCTGGTGGAGAATTATCGCGAATAATGTTGGCTTTAAAGTCTATTTTATCTGCTCATGCACAATTACCAACCATTATTTTTGATGAAATTGATACTGGAGTTTCCGGAGATATAGCATACAAAATGGCAGAAATTATGCAAGAAATGAGTACCCACATGCAAGTGATATCTATTACCCATTTGCCACAAATTGCCTCTAAAGGCAAACAACACTATAAAGTTTGGAAGGAATCGAATACCACTAATACAAAAACTAAAATACAAATCTTAAAAGAGGAAGAACGAGTAATCGAAATAGCCCAAATGTTGTCGGGAAATCAAGTAAGTGATACGGCATTACAACATGCAAAGTCATTATTATTTTCAACTTCATAAATTAATTAGTAACATTGTATTATAAAAACCAAAGGACATGTATAATTTATTAAAAGGAAAAAAAGGTATCATATTTGGAGCATTAGACGAAAATTCTATTGCTTGGAAAACTGCAGAAAGAGTTTATGAAGAAGGAGGAAGCTTTGTTTTAACCAATGCACCAATTGCAATGCGAATGGGTACCATCAATCAATTGGCTGAAAAAACGGGTGCTCAAATTATTCCTGCTGATGCAACCAATTTGGCAGATTTAGAAAATTTGGTGGAACAAGCCATGCAGATTTTAGGTGGCAAATTAGATTTTGTATTGCACTCTATCGGAATGTCGGTTAACGTAAGAAAAGGGAACCATTACACCGCAGAAAATTATGAGTTTACCCAAAAAGGATGGGATGTTTCCGCTTTGTCTTTACATAAAGTAATGCAAGTGTTGTATCAAAAAGATGCCATGAACGAATGGGGCAGTATCGTAGCTTTGACATACATGGCAGCACAAAGAGTATTCCCTGATTACAATGATATGGCAGATAATAAGGCATATTTAGAATCGGTTGCCAGAAGTTTTGGATACTTTTTTGGAAAAGAAAAGAATGTGAGAGTTAATACCATTTCGCAATCACCAACGCCAACCACTGCTGGGCAAGGTGTCAAAGGTTTTGATGGGTTTATTACATATGCCGAAAAAATGTCACCTTTAGGAAATGCTACTGCGTTAGATTGTGCTAATTATACCGTTTCCTTATTTTCTGACTTAACCAAACGAGTAACTTTACAGAATTTATACAATGATGGAGGTTTCTCCAACATGGGAGTTTCTCAAGAAGTGATAGATTACTTTAATTCATAAATTTTTATAACATTTTGTGTTTTAAAAGCTGTCTGAAGACAGCTTTTTTGTTTTATAACAAATCTGTATTGGTTTGTGATTAAATTTAGTTGTTAATTTTTTAACGTTTTGATGAAAATTTATTATGTTTGAAAATTAATTAAACTAACCATATATGAAAAAATTTTATTTTTTATTCTTTTTACTTTGGATTGGTATATTACATTCACAATGTATTAATACGGTTCCTTTTGGAAATATTGTTTCCAATAATTCTGGAAATTTACAAGGAATTACTACTTGTGCATATACAAGTGAATATTCTACGGTTTCTGGTTTAACAGTAGGAGCAAACTATTTGTTTGTTGGGCAGACTGGCTCAACCTACGGTTCAGGATCTCACATTTATTTAACTATTACTGATGCAAATAATGCAGTAATTCAACATGGAGCATCTCCTTTGTTGGTTAATGCAATTTCTGTATCAACGATTAGAATGCATTATACAGATGACGCATCTTGTGGAGAAACAGCAGAATGTCACAATGGTCAAGTTCAGTTAGTTTTACCATGTCCTGCTCCAATTACATTAACAGCTACCTCTATAACCTCCAATAGCACAAATTTAGGTTGGACAGCTTTAGGTACTCCAACTGATTTTGACTTACAATGGGGGACAACAGGTTTTACCTTAGGAAGTGGTACCATTGTAACTGGATTAACTTCAAATTCATATGAACTTACATCTTTAACACCAGCTACCACTTATCAGTTTTATGTGCGAGCAAATTGTGGTGCTACAGAACAAAGTCCATGGGCAGGTCCTTTTGCTTTTACTACTTCTTGTATTTCATTAGTACCGCCAACTTTAGAATCTTTTACAGGAACATTTCCACCAAATTGTTGGACAAGAGCTCAAAACGGAACACCAGCTACTGGGCCTCAAGGAGGTACTGTTTTTAATTGGATAAGTGGTAACTGGAGAAACACTAATGGAACTCCAAATGGTACTGCAGCTAGATTTAATATTTATACAACTGGTAGACAAGGTTGGTTAATTTCACCACTATACGATTTATCTTCTGGTGGGTATAGTGTGTTTTATGATATTGCTGCAGTTAATTTTGCGGCTTCTGGAGCTATTACTGGCAATAATGGAAACATGGGTTCCGATGATGAGTTGTATTTTTTAATGTCTGTAGATAATGGAGTTACTTGGACTACAGTTGAGTTATTTAATGAAGCCAATACTCC
>CAZAHJ010000087.1:0-5325 GCA_964485115.1 uncultured Flavobacterium sp. | reverse complement strand
GGAAAATAACAGTCGGAAAACAAATCTTCCAAAAGCCATCCTTATAACATTATTAATTTTGAAGTAGTTATATTCAAATATGTATTTGTAATAATATTGTTGAAATCTAAATCCTTTAAGTATTTTAGTAACTTTATCTTATAAAACCCTAATTATAATCACATGAATTATGTTTTTCACCTAAATAAAACTCGAAGATTATTTTTATTTGTTGTTTTTTCGTTATTCTTGAGTTGTGATAAAAATAATAAAGAATTAACTTCAGAAAAAAATAGAGAGGATAGTCGTTATCTCCCAAAAGAATATGTTGATGTAAAACATCCTGAATGGGTTAAAAATGCCTCCATCTATCAGTTAAACACACGTCAATTCTCTCCCGAAGGAACTTTTAAAGCTGCTCAAAAAGAACTGATTCGATTAAAAGATATGGGTATTGATATTATTTGGTTAATGCCTATCAACCCAATTGGTGAAAAAAATAGAAAGGGGACATTAGGAAGTCCTTATTCAGTAAAAAACTACCGAGAAATAAATCCAGAATTTGGCACATTGGAAGATTTAAAATCCTTTGTAAATGAAGCACATCAATTAGGAATGTATGTTATACTCGATTGGGTAGCAAATCATACAGCTTGGGACAATCATTTGGTAAAAGATCATCCTGAATGGTATAAAAAAGACTATAAAGGTGAATTTAGACCAACTCCCTGGTGGGATTGGGATGATATAATTGATTTAGATTACAATCAACCTGGTTTGCGTAAATACATGACTGAAGCTATGAAATTTTGGGTTAATGAGGTGGATATTGATGGGTATCGTTGTGATGTTGCCGGTTTTGTACCCATTGATTTTTGGAATAATGTTCGAGTAGAATTAGATGCGATAAAACCGGTTTTTATGTTAGCTGAATGGGAATCTCGCGATATGCATTCTAAAGCATTTGATATGACTTATGCTTGGAGTTGGAATGAAAAACTTCATAAAATTTGTAAAGGACAAGCCAATGTAAACGAATTGTATATCTACTATTCATGGAACGAAAGTTTTTTCCCTAAAAACAGCATTCGAATGACTTTTGTGAGTAACCATGATAAAAATGCTTGGGAAGGTACCATGTGGGAACAATTTGGAGATGGTTTAGAAGCAGCAATAGTTCTTTCGGTAGTTGGTGACGGAATGCCACTAATTTACAATGGTCAAGAAGCTGGTGAGCCAAAAAGATTAGCCTTTTTTGAAAAAGACCCTATAGTTTGGAAATCTCATCCTATTGGTGATTTATATAAAAAACTATTTAATTTAATGAAACAAAACACTGCTTTGTGGCATGCAAACTGGGGAGCATTAATGTTAAAAGTTCCTAATTCATCTGAACAAGAAGTTTTTAGTTTTGTTCGACAAAATGAGAAAGATAAAGTTTTTTGTGTCTTTAATTTTTCAAATAAAAATCAAGTTATAAATTTTAAGGAAACTCTTTTTTTAGGAACCTACACAGATTTTACAACAGGGGAAAAAATAACTTTAACCAAAGATGTACAAATTACTTTAAAACCCTGGGATTATAAAGTGTATGTTAAGTAAATTCAAAATGTTGTTTTTAATTTGATTTTTATATTGTAAAAAATCAAACGTTAATCAAGCAAAACACAAAATGTAAAGTTCTTTTATGCGATATTAATAATTATTGATTTTCATTTCTACCACCATAAAACGCACAAACATTTCTTCGGCATACCAACCCAATCTTCGGGTCATTTGCACTACTTCGCGGTGTTTCGGATTTTGGTAAGCATAAGCCAATACGGCTTCTTTGTTTTCCCAAACGCTAAAAGTAGCCTGTTGTAACAAAGGCAACTCCCCTATTCCTTTACCAAATAATTGTCCGGGATATTGGGTTAAACTTGCACTAACTTTCGGGACTTTCTGCCAAAAACGATGCAAAAACTGCAACTTGATTTTGGCCCTTGTCAATACTGCCACCGGGAAACTTTCGTTATCCGGATAGATTTCAAAAGGTTGTTTGGCATCCCAAAAACCATGACCTTCAAAAGCTTGTAAAGTAAATGTTTTTACTTGTGTGCATCGTTTTTGGTAGGTGGTTAACCAAGGATGTTGTGCAAATGCTTCCGTTTGTTGTTTGCTTTCAAAAACCGTTAGTAAAGCATAGGTACCAAAATCAGGTTGCCATTGGTAGCCATCTCCTCCGCCCGTACCCAACAGTTTGTAAAATTGCAAACCCGGAACTTTTGTTAAAACACTGTGTGCCAATTGCATTTGGGTAAAAGCCCAACATTTGGCTGAAAAGCTTTTTAAATAAAAGAAATGTATTTGGGTGTGGGTGTGGTTCATCTTTCAAATATAAGAAGGTTCTGTATAGATTCCCTACAAACAATTCTTACTTTTTTATCAATAAAATATATAAATCCGTACAACCCATTCGCAACTTTTATACCTTTGATTATTGAAATGAATACATCATGCCAGAAACCAAAATTATTTTAGGAAGCGAAGAGTGGTGTTCTTTGCCAGAATTGCAAATTCCGTTGATCAAAGTTCGGGTAGATTCCGGTGCCAAAACTTCTGCTTTACATGCCATAAACATTGCTCCTTTTTTGCGAAATGGAGAGCATTGGGTAAAGTTTGACATCAATCCCATTCAAAACGATTTAAAAACTGTAATCCACTGCGAAGCCCCTTTGGTGGACAAACGAGTAGTAAAAAGCTCTTCTGGCTTTCGCGAACAACGCTTTGTAATCAAAACCTTGTTGAAGTTACAAGACTACACTTGGAGTATTGAAATGACGTTGACCAACCGTGACTCTATGGGATTTCGAATGCTGTTAGGTAGAGAAGCCATGAGTGGAAGGGTGTTGGTAGATCCGGAAAAGCAATATTTGCTAGGAGAAAATACCAACGAATCGGTAAAGAATTTATACAAAGATGCCATCATCAAACCTTCGGGACTCAAAATTGGATTACTGGCAAGCAACCCGGATTTGTATAGCAACCGCAGAATTATGGAAGCGGGTGAAATGCGTGGACATGAAATGCAGTTTTTAAACATCAAGGAATGCTACATGAAATTGGATGGCACCAAACCGGAAATTCATTACCGTGGTGGTAGAATTTTAAATGATTTGGATGCCGTAATACCACGAATTCGTCCGAGTATAACCTACTATGGTTGTTCGTTGGTGCGTCAGTTTGAAGCATTGAAAATATTTAGCTTAAATTCCTCCACTGCCATTACACAATCCAGAGACAAATTACTTTCCTTGCAATTGCTTATCAATAGCGGTGTGGACATCCCAACTACCGGATTTGCGAATTCTCCGTTGGATACAGACGACTTGATTAAAATGGTAGGTGGCACTCCGTTAATTGTAAAGTTATTAGAAGGAACACAAGGCAAAGGAGTGGTTTTGGCAGAAACCAAAAAAGCAGCAGAGAGTGTAATCAATGCATTCAAAAGTTTGAATGCCAACATATTGGTGCAAGAATTTATCAAAGAAGCCAACGGAAAAGACATTCGCTGTTTTGTAATTGATGGCAAAGTAGTAGCTGCCATTATGCGAGAAGCCTTACCGGGAGAGTTCAGAGCCAACATCCATTTAGGTGGAACTGCCAAACTAATCAAACCTACCGCAGAGGAAAAGAAAATTGCCATCAAAGCTACCAAAGCCATGGGATTAAAAGTGGCTGGAGTAGATATCATTCGCTCCAGCAAAGGGCCTTTGTTGTTAGAAGTAAACTCCTCACCAGGATTGGAAGGTATTGAAACTGCAACCAATAAAGACATTGCAGGAAAAATGATTTTAGCTATTGAGAAAAACTTTGCCCTACAACAAGAAATTTCAAAAACCAACCCGAGCATTATTGGCCATGTATCTGAAAATGAAATTTTAGAAACGGAATAATTAATTTGTTGTATATGCTTTGTGTATTTTGGATATGTACAAAGGCAATAGTATATTTATTTTACAATGGTTTACAGCAATTTAATATCGTGAAATGAATTGCTAAACAATTTATCCAGGCCTTAGTTTATTGTTGTAAGACGTTTAAAGTTAGTAAATTAGCCAGCATTAGGCAAAATAGTGGTTGCAAGAAGTCTTTCATTTTTTTTCATAATTTCAATGTTAGTCTTTATTAAAAAGAGTGTGACTTTAATGCCACACTCTTAATGTTTAATCAGGTTTAACCGTTATGGTTAATTCTTCCGTGAAACGATACTCACCTTTTTTAAAAACTTCTTTGTTGGCAAGTATAATTTCATACGTATAAATGCCTTTTGGGAGTTCTAAACAACATTCTTTGCCATCTTTAGGGATCACTAATTCCTTTTTAACAGAATTATCATCTTCATCTTTACCTTCTAATTTAAAAGTAATTTTTTCGTTCATTTTATTTTTCACACAAACGCTTTCAATTACTTTGGTATTAGCTGAGGTTTTAACTTCGGTTTTGTCTTTCTTTAAAAAGGATAATCCGTTTACTATTATTTCACTACTTTTTAATATTCTGTCAAAATCATTTTGAGAAAATAAATTTGTGTAAAAAAATAATGTGAAAATACCAATAAATATTAATCTACCATTGACCATTTGAATGTGTAGTAATGTGTTAGTAATACTAAAACTGTTGATAGAATAAATAAAAACCATCCAATTTTATTTGGTTTTTGTTTTTTTTTTAAGTAGTTGCCTGATAAATTAATAATAATTAAAATAAAAAAAGTTACACTTATTACATTTAGAAAAAGATAATATTTCATAAAATTTATTTTAAATTAACCTTTACAATCATCAAATTTATCTTGGCAATCATCAAGCATTGAACTAAGAGAGGCTGTTGCTGCTGTTGCACACATTGCACCAACAATACCACCTATTGCACCTGCACTCCAAAATGATGCAACACCAATAGTAACACCTGCTGCAGCACAACCTGCCATTACAACACCATAAACACCCCAAGCTCCAATTTTACAGCTTCTAAATTTTTGCTCGCATGTTTTACCTTCTGTTTGGTAGTTACTTGCTGTTAAATTGAAAGATGAAATAAATAATTCATTCAAGTCATTGTTAATTAATGTATTCAATTTAAATTCACTAATAATTTCACTCAGTAATTTTAAATTTTTTTCTTCAAACTTTAAAATGTCTTCTAATGAATTAAATCCTAAAGCATTTGCTATTCTGAGCTTTTCCTTTTCATTCAAGTTTTCTTCTTTGAATAATACATTAGCAGATTTAGCATCAACAATATTGTTTGAAAATTTTTCAAGAATATTAGATAGTTCAACAAATTTAGAATTTTTAGAAA
>CAZAHJ010000086.1:0-5365 GCA_964485115.1 uncultured Flavobacterium sp. | reverse complement strand
GGCCCGAGCCAGAGGAATCCGAAGGCCGCGACGGCGGCGGCCATGGTGGAGGTTGAACTTCTTCAATTATAATCCATTCTGAGTTGTCAGAAATAAAATTGTTTGTTTTTCAAAATCTTGGTTTCGGAAAACTTTTACTATTTCTGTTTTAATAGCCATTTTATTAATTCGTCATTGTCCACAATACTCCACGAATGCGGATGTCTGCTATTGTCAGGCTTTCTGTAACCTTTATTCTGTGTCGTAATTAATTGAGCTTTTTGATTTCCGAGCCTATTCAATTCGTTAATCATTGCTGAACATTCGGTTGCATTCATACTCGTAAAGTCTTCTCCACGTTCTTTTAACCACCAATTTATGTCAGGCTCTGTATATATTCTCAAAGGCAGATTGATTAGTTTCTTAATCGCTGTCTGTGTTGTGTCTGAAAATGAATAAGGTGAAAGTTTGTAATATTCAGAAAGGTTTGTTGTTGGACTTCCTCCTGTTTCTTTTTCAAGTCTCTCTATCATATATTCACTCTCTTCACTAGCCTCAATACTTTTTGAAAGTCTAATGTCTCTTTTAGCGGAATTATAAAACCTTTCAAAGTCGAGTGGTGGGTCAATTGCAAAAACTGCCGTAGGTTTGATGGTCGGATTTTCAGTATACTTTAATGCACAACTGCCACCGATAGAATATCCGCCAACAAAAAATCTTTGGTCGGTAAGTTTGTGCTTAGTGGTTACATCTTTTAATATTCTGTTAAAAGTTTGCTGGCTTAAACTGTCTACTCCTAAAGATAGAACGCCATCTTGTAAGGTTGGAATAATTGTCAAAATACCATTAAGGGCTAACTTTTTTGGTAAGTCTGTTTGTTGTAAAACTCTTTCATCTGTTTCTCCAAAACCCGGCATAAGGAACAAATAACCTGTCCAAGGTAGTTTGGGTGGATATATTATTGTATAACAATTTTTTGTTGTGTCAGGTTTGTCAAGAAAAACTTTTTCGATTTTGAGATTAGATACTTTCTGTCCATTACAATTAATTGCAAAAAGTGAAAAAGTTAGAAATATTAAAAAAAGTCTATTCATAGTTGTCTATTCTTTGTTTATGCTGTGTCGTCCTACGCTTGCAGGTAACTAGTAAATAACACCAATAATAACCATCTTTTCCCAAATATCCAAAAATATTTTTTCGTCATCGATAAAATACACATTTTTTTGTAGCAATGTGTATATTAATCATATTGTTTAACCCAAAAAAAATACCCTTTACAATTAATGTTAAGGGTGGCTCACTAAAAAGAACTAAAAAAACTATTGCTATTTTTTGGGTTTTTGGTTCATCATCAACCATACGGCTCCAACCAATCCGGCAATTATCAAACCAAAAACAACAATCATGATAAATGCTCCGTTTTTAAAATCGAACAATGGGATAAAGTTTGCTAGCATGGTAGGTGTATTAAAAAAGGTTATCGGGTCAAAATTACCCCATCACCTTTTTTAAAAATAGGTCAAATGTCAGGTTGCCTAAAATTTTATACTGCTCCCTGTATAATGGCAATAAAATCGCTTGCTTTTAACGAGGCTCCTCCAATCAAACCACCATCTACATTGGGTTTGCCAAAAATTTCTTTGGCATTGTCGGGCTTTACACTGCCACCGTATAAAATAATTACTTGCTCTGCCAAATCGTTGCCGTAATGGTTGGCCAACAATTGTCGGATAAAGGCATGCATTTCTTCTGCTTGCTCCGGGCTTGCGGTTTCTCCGGTGCCAATGGCCCATACAGGTTCATAAGCCAAAATGATGTTTTTCCAAGCCTCTGCCGGTAAGGCAAACAAACTGTCTTTAATTTGTTGTTCTACCAAAGCAAAGTGTTGGTTGTTTTTGCGGTCGGATAATTCTTCTCCAAAACAAAAAATTACTTCCATTTGGTGTTGCAAAGCAGTGTGTACTTTTTCTGCCAATTGGCTTGCGGTTTCGTTAAAGTATGCCCTTCTTTCGGAGTGGCCTAAAATCACCAAATTTACCCCAACTCCTTGCAGCATACCGGCAGAAATTTCTCCGGTATAAGCACCATTGGCAGCTGCATGCATGTTTTGTGCAGCTACTTCTATCTTGGTATTTTGGCATAGGGTAGTGGCTTGTGCCAAGTTGGTAAACGGTGGAGCAATTACCACTCGTTGGTTGGTAGCGGGCATTTGTGCCAATAATTCTTGGATTAACCCAGTGGTTTCTGCCAAGTTTTTGTTCATTTTCCAGTTACCGGCAATTAATTTTTGTCTCATTTTTGAATGCTTTGTATGGTTTCAATCATTTTAGGGTCGTCTGCTTCTATGGCACGGAACAAAGCAATGCCACTGTTTTGGTCCAACACCATATATCTCGGAATCCAATCTATTTTTACTTCGTCTTTAAAACCTCCACCTTTCCAGTTGGAACGGATGAGGTAGTGTTCGCCTTTTACTTCGTATTTTTCAATGCCTTTTTTCCAGCTTTCTTCGGTTTTGTCGTACGACAAAAACAAATACACTACTTCCGGAAATTGCTTTTGCAAATCGTGTACTTTTGGCATCCCTTTGATGCAATCCGGGCACCAAGATGCCCAAATGTCTACCACCACAGTTTTGCCTTCGTATTGTTTTAAAACTTCTTGTAAGGTAATTTCTTTTCCATCTAAGCTTAATAACTTTTCTTGCAAAGCAGCTTCGGTAAATTGGGTTTGAGCTTCGGCTTGGCATCCTATCAATCCTAAGCTAAGGATGCCTACTAGATTACAAAATAGTTTTTTCATTTGGTATGTGTTTTAGTTTCTTAATCTCGGATCCAAATATGCATAAATAAAATCAACCACGATGTTAATCAAAATAAAAATCAACGAAATCGTTAGCACCGATCCCATAATAACAGGCAAATCTAAGGTATTTAATGCGGAAACAATTTCTTTTCCCAAACCGTTCCATCCAAAAATATATTCTACAAATACCGCTCCTGCCAATAACGAAGCAAACCAACCCGAAACGGCTGTTACTACCGGGTTTAACGAATTTTTCAATACATGATTACGCATGATTTGAAAGGTATTCAAACCTTTGGCTTTGGCTGTGCGAATATAGTCTTGCTGCAAGGTTTCTAAAACCGAGTTTCTGGTTAATTGTGTGATGACACCTAACGGACGAATGCCCAACACCAAAGCAGGCAACACAATGTTTTTCCAGGCAATAGAGCTGTTCTCACCATAGTCGTCTATTTCGTACAAGCTTCCCATAATGGGCAAGCCGGTGTAGTCATGCAGCACAAAACCAAAAATCCAAGCAAACAAGATGGCACTAAAAAACGAAGGCAAACTCATGCCTATGGTGCTAAAAAACACCAAACTCCTGTCCATCCAAGTGTTTTGTTGCAATGCAGCAAACATGCCAAATAGCAGTCCAAAGGTAACGGCAAACCCCATGGCAAGGGTGGCCAACACAAAAGTATTGGGCAAGGTATTGCCTAAAATACTACTTACCGAAATGTTTTTTTGAAAGCTCTCTCGCAAATAAGGCTTTTTAAATGCCAAGGTAAAACTTGAAAAATTGATCGAAACTCCTTGGTATTTGCTTTGGTTAAAATAGGTGTAGTGCTCTGCATGGTTGGCATGAAACGAAATAGGGGATAGGTCGTTAAGATACCATAGGTATTGCGTACCCAAAGGTTGGTCGAACCCATATTTTTTTTTCACCAATTGCAATTGTTCCGAGTTTTCGTTTTGGTCCAACAACATCCTTGCCGGATCACCGGGCAGCCAATGGAACAACAAAAAGATAACCGTTACTACTCCCCAAAGGGTAAGCAACGAATAACCTAATTTTTGAAGAAAAAAACGAATCAAAGGCTTGGTGTTTTAGCGATTAAAATGCTCCAAAAACTTTTTTGGCATCTTTCCAATGTACCTTTTTAACAATGGTACCACGGTGCAAAACCACAATACTCGGGTTGGCTCTTTCGATGGTTTTCACGGTAGTTGGGTCGCAAAAATAAAAGTCGAAGTAAAAACCGTATTCTTTTTGCAATCCTGCTACATAGTTTAAATCGGTTCCAGTTAAGCCAACTACTTTATAGTTGTTTTCCAATGCTTTGTTGTAAAACTTACCCAACATTTTTAATGCTTCGGTATCGGCTTTGGTCATGTCGTAACTGGTAATCATCACCAATTTAGGTTCGCGTAAATAATTATCTGCAAAGTTGCTGCCATCGCGTTCCATGCTAAAATCTTTCACCGGAGGTTTGTAGCCTTCTTTGATTAATTTTTGCTTGCGATCTATAAAAGTGGCATCTTGTGGATATTCCCCAGCCATGATTTGGTCGTAACTAAACTCGGTGGGTACTCCGTTTACTTCGTACACAAAAATCATTTCGTATTCGTCTTTCGGAGCTCCTTCAGGTATTTGCATGCCTTGGGTAATGTTGGTACCCACTTTATAAGCTCTGAAGTCAATCATGGGCAAGTGGTTCAACACTTGGTAAGTAATGCCTAAGCAAACAATTAAAGAGGCAATGGCAATTCCATGGTTTATTTTGCTTGGAAAAACAGGTTTGATAAGGTCTTTCCAAATAAATAAAATAAAGATAAACACCAACAAAACGATGTCTTTGGTAAAAGATTCCCAAGGAGTGAGTTTAAGGGCATCTCCAAAACAACCACAATCGGTTACTTTGTTGGTTACTGCCGAAAAAAGGGTTAAAAAAGTGAAGAAAACAATCAATGCCAACAAACTTTTAGTGGTAAACTTTGGCCAAAGTCCGATGAGCAATAAAATACCCAACAAAACTTCTAAATACAACAAAAACAAGCCAATTACCATGGCAAACGGACTCAAAAATCCAATGTGAAATACTTCAAAATATTCTTGTAGTTTAAAAGAAAATCCGGTAGGGTCGTTTAGTTTGATAAACCCGGAAATCAAGAACAATACCCCAACAAAAATTCGAGAAAATATCACTAAAAAGGCTTTCATATATTTTGGTTTATGTAAAGAGATTAGTTTTGATCAAATTGTAAATGAATCAAGGCAAACACGGCATAGTTGATCATGTCTTGGTAGTTGGCATCAATGCCTTCAGATACCAAGGTTTTGCCAGCATTGTTTTCTATTTGTTTTACACGAAGTAATTTTTGCAAAATCAAATCGGTTAACGAACTTACACGCATGTCTCTCCAAGCCTCTCCATAATCGTGGTTTTTATTAAGCATCAGGTTTTTGGTGATTTCGATGTGTTTTTCGAACATGCTAACGGCTTCTACAGGAGTCAAATCAGGTTGGTCGGCAACACCCAAATCCATTTGAATTAATGCCATTACCGAATAATTGATGATGCCAATAAATTCTGCAATT
>CAZAHJ010000085.1:216-5406 GCA_964485115.1 uncultured Flavobacterium sp. | reverse complement strand
AATCCAACTCGGTTGTTTCACAAGACTGGTAAGTTAATGCCCCAGCAAATAGAAACAAACTAACGGTTAATAATTTTATTTTTTTCATAGTTTTTTAATTAGAAAGTTGCTTTAAAGCTAAAACCAAATCTTCTTCCACTAGGACCGTTTAAGAAATCAAAACCTCTGCCGTTTCCAACACCGGTACCGATGATGTTTGGATCAAAGTTAACACCTTTAGGTGTGTTGATTGCTCTAAAGTATAGGTTGTATCCAGATATATTCATAGATATAGAACCAAAAGGAGTTTTTTCTAACCACTTTTTAGGGAAATCGTATCCAAAAGAAACTTCATTTAAACGAATTACAGATCCGTCAAAAACAGCCATTTCCGATGGTCCATACATTACGTTGTTAAAGTAGTAACTGGAATTGTTGATTTGAATGGTGTTTGGATTTCCACTAGGATCAACTCCAGGTAAAATATAAGTTTGTAATCTGTCTGTTGTATCTGTAGTCAAACCTCTACCTAAAAGCGACACGATAGTTTGAGAATAAATATCTCCTCCATGGGTGTAGCTCCATAATAGATTTAAGTTAAAGTTTTTATAAGAAAAGGTGTTGGAAATGTTTCCAATCCAATCTGGATTTGGATCTCCTAAAATGTGTTGTCCTTCTTCTATAATATAGTCACCTTGGCTATTTACCATATAGTTTCCGTTGGCATCTCTTTGAATTCTTGATCCAATGATAACTCCAAAAGGTTGCCCTGCTATGGCGGCATTTCCTAAATCGGTAAATCCACTCATGATAATAATATCTGTATCTTGACCTAAGTCATCAACATATGAGCGATACTTGGTAAAGTTCGCAGACATGTTCCAGTTAAAACCATTGCCATCATTTTTTATGATATGTGCTCCTAAGTCTGCCTCAAATCCATAACCTTTTATTTTACCGATATTGGTAGTGGTGGAAGTAAATCCAGATGAAGGAGGTAACGGACGGTTGGTGATTAAGTCGGTAGTTGTTCTGTTAAAGTATGAGAAATCAAAAGAAACTCGATTCTTTAAAAATTTAGAATCAAAACCAAGTTCAACCTCAGAATATACTTCTGGTCTTAAATCAGGGTTTCCTAAAACACTGCTAAAGCTATTGGCAATGATTACTTGACTATCATTGTTTTGGAAATATCGAGCATTTAAATTTAAAGTAGTTGCTACTGGGTAACCTGATGGACCAAAACCTGCAGATGTTGCATAAGCACCCCTAACTTTTAAGTAGTTCATTCCCCATTCGTTTGACTTGATGGATTCAAATGTTTTGGTAGGAATCCAAGAAACGGTAACACTTGGGTAAAAAATAGAATTTTGTTTAAAGTTAGAAACCCAATCATTACGAGATGCCAAGGTTAAGTAAACATTTCTATCATAATCAAATTCAGCTTGACCATACAAACCAACAATATTTTGAGATTCTGTATACTGAATTGGGGTTTGTGTTGAAAAATTGAAATGTCTGAACACCCCTCTTACAATTTGATCCACACTTCTTACTCCTTGTCTGTCGTAAGTGTAATGACGAGAAGTTGCTCCTGCTTGAAATGACATTCCGATTTTATCGGTTAATTGGTACATTCCACTTAAAACCAAATTATGGTCCCAGATAATATTGTTGTTGTCATAAGTTACGTATTCTCCTAAAACAGGTCCTCTTGAAGCACCTTTGTTTACACTTTGTGCGTTTCTTTCGTTGTAAAAGTCAAATCCAATACGATAAGAAAGATTCATGTTTTTATTAACTTCGTAACTTAAGCTACCATTACCAAAAAAACGATTGGTCATCT
Organism: uncultured Flavobacterium sp.; assembly: GCA_964485115.1. Lineage (GTDB taxonomy): Bacteria > Bacteroidota > Bacteroidia > Flavobacteriales > Flavobacteriaceae > Flavobacterium. Next base: position 3,581 of record CAZAHJ010000085.1, on the reverse strand, counting down.
GACTTGTTTTGGCATTATTTACAACCCAGTATGGATTCATGATATCGTTGTTTTGACGATAACTTAAGTTTGCCCCTGTGATAGGATGTTCATATGGCCAGTTTTGAATATCTATATTTCTAGGAGTATAAAAAATATCTGCAAATACGGATAAACCATCTCCTTGTACTCCAGACCCGTTACTGTAAGCAACCGGAGGAGAGTTAAAATTGGTTCTTGCAAAGTTAAAAGTTCCGCTAACTGTAAATTTGTTTGAAAGTACAGCTCTTCCACCCATGGCAAATGAGTTTCTCATTAAATTATTGCCAGGTGTAAAACCTTCGTCCTCTAAACGACCATAATTGAAGTTATAGTTGATTTTTCCATCCGTTGAACTTCCATTAAAATTCATAGAAGTGCTTGATACTACACCAGTTCTAAAAAAGTCTTTTACGTTATTTGGTACTGGAGCATATGGAATTCTCAATCCTTGGTATTCAGGAAAAACAGAAGCTAAATTTGCTCTACTATATGGATGTAAAATAGTACCATCATTTGCAACATTGGTGCCTGGGTTATTCCATCCACCCAAACCATTTGCGTAAAACCCTGGTCCCCAGTTACTGTAAAAATTACCAAAAGATTGGTCAAAACCATTTCCAAAAGAATTTTGGTAATCTGGTAAGGAAGCAATTTGGTTAAAAAATACAGACTGGTTAATGGTAATTTCATTTTTTTTAGGACCTTTTAAATTGGCACCTCCTTTGGTAGTAATTAAAATTACCCCATTTCTACCCTGTGTACCATATAAAGTTGCTGCAGCAAATCCTTTTAAAATGTTAACACTTTCAATGTTGTTTGGGTCAATATCTAAAAACCTACTAGATCCGTTGTTCCCGTCAAAAAAGTCTCCTTGGGCATTGGTGTCCGTAGCAAATGGAACACCATCTACAATAAACAGTGGTTGGTTACTCCCAGAAACTGACAAATAACCACGAATGTTGATGTTGGTAGCTGAACCAGAAACTCCGCTGGTTTGGTTGATAATGACTCCAGATGCTTTACCATTCAAAATACGGGCAACATCTCCTTCTGCTCTTTGCTCTATGTCAGCAGCTTTTACTTCACTAACTGCATATCCTAAAGCTTGCTTCTCCCTTTTGATTCCTTGGGCAGTAACCACTACTTCCTCAATCATTTGAGCATCTTCCTGAAGTACGATGTCAACCTTAGTGTTAGAAGCAGCAACTTCTTGTTTTTTCATCCCTACATAACTAAATACAAGGGTTTGATTAGGAGCAGCATTGATGGAGTATTTTCCGTCAAAATCTGTCTCGGTACCATTGGTGGTGCCTTTTACCAATACTGAAACTCCTGGGATAGGCATTCCGGTAGGGTCTTTAACCACACCACTAACAGTCCTTTGTTGTGCAAAAGCAAAGTGCACAAACATTACCAAAAGTAATGTGAGGTACTTGTTAATTTTTGATTTCATAAAATTTGTTTTGTGTTAGTGTGTCAAAATTCTGAAAAACTTTTACATAAACAAAAGAAAACGTTAAATAATTGTAAAAAAAATTACAAAACACTGATTTAAAAGAAAGTTTTAAAACTTAAATGTGTTAATGTGTTTTGAAAATCGAAATTTTGATTACCAAAAATACCATTGGCAAATTGTAAATGAAATATGCTATTTTTATTTTGTAATCCAAAGCCTAATCCAAAACTTTTTAGGATGTTTTTTAAATTGCTTGATTTGTCTTCAAAATAGCCGTAGTCAATAATAGAGTGGATGTAAAAATTGGAACCTAGTTTTAATTGGTATTCTGATGATAAACTACTAAAAGTACTAGCTTGAATGCTATTTTCGATAAATCCACGAATGTTGTGAATTCCTCCAAATCGAGGAAGTTCGTTGATCAAGTAATTCTCGCTTTGTAAATAAAATCCGTTACCTTTAATATACAAACTATTTCGTTGGTCTAAGTCCCACCTGATTTGTCCTTGAAACTCCAAATTCCATTGGTTGGTTTTTTGGGTATTGGTGGTTCTGTTTCCAAATCCATTTTGTAGTTTTAACATATATTTGGCAGGAATCAAATTTGGAATAGTTTCTCTTTTAAATTGATATTGAAAACCAATAAAATAAAATTGATTTTCAAAATCTTGTAAAATGTTGTTGTTTACGTTTTGAATATCGCTGGATTCTGTGGTTTGAATCCCAACAAATAAGGAAGTTTCCATATTCCATATATAGGACATTCGCCATTTTAAGTTGGTCGTTTGAAAGGTGCTGTCTTGTCTAAAGATATGTAAATCAGCTTCTGTACCAATTTTTGAGCCAAATAAATATGGTAATAGTATTTCTAGTTCTAAATTGTTTTGCCCAAAACCATTATTTCTCCAATCTAAATGAAATTTTTCTCCCATTTGAAAGGTGTTATATAAAGTTAAATCAAGAAAACCATTCCATTTTAAATTCCCTTGTTCGTCATTATTAAATCCAATAATTCCCTCTGCTTGGTTCCAGTTGTTTTTGTTGAATGATACATATACCTTAGAGCTGTCGATGGTAAATAACACCTCTGGGTATTTGATTGGAGCCATAAAACCAATACTTTTGGATGCTTGGTATATTCTGTCCAGATTTTTTTGATTTAAGGTTTTCTTTTCAAAATCTTTTTTCCATCTTTTTGCAAAGTTAGCTGGGAAGTTTTTTGACTCTGAAAATACCATTTTATCTATCCTTCGTGTTTGTCTTTCATTTAGTGTCCACTCCACAAACAAAGTATCGTTTTTAATTCTTATGTCTTTCGAATGAATTTGGTCGAATAATCTCCCTTGCAACTCCAATTCGTTTCTCTTTTTGTCAATCAATTTTAAATAATCATTCCAAGAAATTGTTTTCGAATTTTCATTTGCATTTTCAGTGATAGTAACCCATAAAATTGGTTTTCTTAAAATTAGTATTAAATCAAGTTTGGTAGAATCTTGTTTTGATTTATTCCATTCGTAGCTAACATTTAAATATCCTTTTAATTGGTATTGTAACAATATGGAATCCCTTTGAGATGTTTTTATTTCATTATATATATAGGTAGAATCATTTTTCTTAACACCTGTCTCTAGCTCTTGGCTATGAATTTTGCACCCAAACAAAAAGAACACTCCAAACCAAATTAGTAAGGAGTTGTTATAATTAGCATATGTTTTTCTAAAGTTGCAAATAGTCAATCAATTTAAGCTGTAAGAATTCAAAAAACGAAGTTAAGAAAGCTTTTTTTTACAACTACAACAAAATAAATAAATTATGATTTGTTTTGATAAAAAATATTTCTATTTTTGCAACCCCAAAAAATGGGGAGTTTTATATCATTTACGTAAAT
>CAZAHJ010000085.1:0-206 GCA_964485115.1 uncultured Flavobacterium sp. | reverse complement strand
ATAATTAATTATGCCAACAATTCAACAATTAGTAAGAAAAGGGAGAGCCCAAGTAACTAAGAAGAGTAAATCGGCTGCATTAGATTCTTGTCCTCAAAGAAGAGGAGTATGTACCCGTGTATATACTACCACTCCTAAGAAACCAAACTCTGCAATGCGTAAAGTTGCAAGGGTACGTTTAACCAATGGTAATGAGGTGAATGCCT
>CAZAHJ010000084.1:0-5493 GCA_964485115.1 uncultured Flavobacterium sp. | reverse complement strand
CATATCTTCTAAAAACTTATCGTTTCGGTAAGGAGTTTCCATAAAAATTTGGGTTTGGTCTTTTTGTTGAGACTCCTTTTCTAATTGTTTGAGGGCTTGCTTTTTTTCTGATTTATCAATAGGCAAATACCCGTGAAACGCAAATTTTTGTCCGTTAAATCCGGATGCCATCAAAGCCAAAAAAATACTTGAAGGTCCTACCAAAGGCACTACTGTAATGTTTTTTTGATGTGCAGCTGCAACCAACAAAGCTCCAGGGTCAGCTATACCCGGGCAACCAGCTTCACTGATTATACCAACAGAATGTCCTTCCAAACAAGCTTGTAAATAACCTGGAATGTCTTTGCTTTCGGTATGCTTGTTTAAAGGATACAACACCAAACTACTTTGAATTTTATCCGGACAAATTTGTTTGATGAATTTTCTGGCAGATTTTTCGTTTTCTACCACAAAGTGTCTATTTTCTGCAATCACTTTTTGAACGGTAGCTGGTAAAACGAATGCCCAGTCACTTTCTCCCAACAAAGTTGGAATCATGTATAAAGTTCCTGATTTGTGTTTTAATTTCATGATTGCATCAATTTATTAGCCAAAACTGTACAAGCATTGTTTAACAATTGGTACACTTGTTCAAAATCTCGCTCACTTCCGTAGTAAGGATCAGGGACTTCAACATTTTCATTCGGGAAAAGCACATCAAATAAAAGCGTTACTTTTTCAGCATGGGTTGGGGAAGGAGCTAATTTTACAACTTCTTGGTAGTTTTGTAAATCCATCACAAAAATATAGTCAAAAGTATCAAAATCAGCCACTTTAAATTGTCTGGCTTTTTGATGATGAATGGCTACATGATGGTTTTTTGCAACTTGAATAGACCGTTTATCCGGTGGATTGCCCACATGCCAATTTCCGGTCCCGGCTGAATCTACCAAAAAATCATCTTTTGGTAATTTAGAAGCCAAAATACCTTCTGCCAAAGGAGAACGGCAAATGTTTCCTAAGCAAACCATCAAAATTTTGGTGGTCATTACAATGTCAATTTTTTATTGATATCGTCTACGTATTTACGGAATTGCTTATCGGTAGTTAATAAGTTATCTACTGTTTTGCATGCGTGAAGTACCGTGGCATGGTCTCTGTCGCCAATTTGTGAACCAATACTTGCCAACGAAGCTTTGGTGAATTTTTTGGCAAAAAACATGGCTAACTGTCGGGCTTGAACAATATCTCTTTTTCTTGTTTTAGACTGTAATGTATTAATATCAAGTTGGAAATAATCTGAAACAACTTTTTGGATAAAATCGATTGAAATTTCCCTTTTTACATTTTTTACAAACTTATCTACGACAGTTTTGGCTAAATCTAAAGTAATTTCTTTTTTATTAAATGAGCTTTGTGCAATCAATGAGATAATAGCACCTTCAAGTTCACGAACGTTACTTTTAATGTTTCTTGCTACGTATTCTACGATTTCTTCAGGTATATCTACACCATCTCTAAACAAGATATTTTTTAAGATGGATATTCTAGTGTCATAATCTGGTTGATGTAATTCTGCTGACAACCCCCATTTAAAACGAGATAATAACCTCTGTTCAATATCTTGCATGTCCACCGGAGCTTTGTCTGATGTCAAAATAACTTGTTTGCCATTTTGGTGCAAGTAGTTGAATATATGAAAGAAAACATCTTGAGTGCCTGATTTTCCAGAGAAAAATTGTACATCGTCAATAATCAATACATCCATCAATTGGTAAAAATGAATGAAATCATTACGAGTGTTTTTTCTAACGGAATCAATATATTGTTGTGTAAATACTTCCGCAGAAATATACAAAACAGTTTTTTCTGGATAACGATCTTTAATTTCCACTCCAATAGCATGAGCCAAGTGGGTTTTTCCTAAACCTACTCCACCAAAAATTAAAAACGGATTAAATGAAGTTCCACCGGGTTTGTTGGCAACTGCCAAACCAGCAGAACGAGCCAAACGATTGGATTCTCCTTCTAAAAAATTATCAAAACTATAGTTTGGATTTAATTGCGATTCAATTTTTAAATTTCGAATACCCGGAATTACAAATGGGTTTTTTAGTTCCGGACTCATATTTTTATATGGAGCATCTACTTCTTGCGTTTTCATTGCCGTTCTTTCTGTACTTGGCAATTGTTCCATAAATGGTTGTTTGTTGCCATAAGTGTTCTCCATTTTAATTTTATACAATAACTTTGCACCTTTTCCGAGTTCTTTTGTGAGGGCAACTTTAAGTAATTTTACATAATGTTCTTCTAACCATTCATAAAAGAATTTGCTAGGAACTTGAATATACAACGCATTGTCGGTTAATTCCACAGACTTAATCGGCTCGAACCATGTTTTATATGCTTGTTCTTGAATATTGTCTTTAATAAACGAAAGACAATTTTCCCATACCGATTGCGCAGTTTTGTTCATATAAGTACGAAAATTTTTAATTAGTTATTGATTTATAAACAGTTTGCAAAATGTGTATTTAATGCAAATAGACGAGACAAATATGTGAACAATTTTTATTAAAAAAAAACTTAAAAGCTATTGATTTTTAAAAAATAAAATTGTAAACAAGAACAAAAAAATAACCAAAAGATAATAAAAAACTTACAATAAAAAATGAAAGTAACTGATAGTGTTCAACTTAGGGTAAGATATTCTGAAACCGATCAAATGGGAGTGGTTTATCATGGAAGTTATGTGCCTTATTTTGAGGTTGGTAGAGTAGAATGGCTTCGTAACAGAGGTTTGTCTTATAAAGAATTAGAAGATTCTGGGGTTGCATTGCCTATCGTTAAGATGAATATTAACTATAAGCGACCAGCTAGGTATGACGACATGTTAACCATACAAACCACTTTTGTAAAATTAGAAGGAGTGAAGATCCAATTTCATTGTGAAATTTATAGTGAAGCAAACGAGTTATTAACCACCGCTGAGTTTTTGTTGGTTTTTGTAGATATTGCTTCTGGAAAACCATGTATGCCAAGCCATGAAATCAAAAATATTTTAGAGCACTTATCGGTTTAATTTTTTTTCTTTTGTACTCTTTTTAAATGAAGTAAGTTTAAGGCATTGATGCCTAGTCCATACACATCTTTTTGTGTAAAACGCACCACTTGGTCATAAAACAACGGAATGATAGCAGCTTCTTCCATCACCATTTGATCTAATTTTTGGTAGGTTTGAAAACGTAAGCTATCATTGGTTTGAAGGAAGGATGCTTCATAGTCTCGGTCAAAAGCTAAATTTGAAAAGTGGGTGTAATTGGGCCCGTTAGGAGCAAAGTTTTTTCTGTAGAATAAAGACAGATAATTTTCCGCATCCGGGTAATCAGCAATCCAACTACCTCTAAAGAAGTCCACTTTACCTGTTGCAATAGCTTGTCGAAGCATGGAAGGAGGATTGACTTCAACAGAAACCGGAATTCCGATTTTTTTCCATTCTCTTTGTAAAAACTCTCCAATATCTGCATAGTTGGCATTGGTTTGAAGCGTTAAACTAAAGGTTTGATTAGGATGCTCTTTTTTAAAATCTACCCAATATTTTTTAGCCAATTCAGGTTGGTAGTCGTACCCTTTAAATGGAGTAAATCCTGGCATTCCTTTCGGAATAAATCCGTGGTTTGCTGCAATTCCTATATTGTTTCTTAAATAGGCTATCAATTGTTCACGGTTAAAGCCATAATTCAAAGCTTTTCTCACCCGAATGTCTTTAACCATAAGATGGGTTCCATCTAAACGAAATCCCAAGTATTCGGTGTTTAAATACGGGCTGTCTAATCTTTTAATCTTGTTTTGATGCTTGTCTTGTAACTTTCCATCTAAAGCAAGTAGGTCATCTTTGTAGGAAGGGTCTAATCCAGATATAAAATCTAATTTACCTTGTAAGAAAAGTAAGTAAGCAGCTTGTTTGTCGGGTAAAAAACTAATGGCAACCGACTCTAAATAGGGCAAGGAATTGCCATTTTTGTCTTTTTCAAAGTAATTCGGATTTTTTCGCAATACCAATTTGATGTTCTCTTCCCAATGCTTTACATAAAACGGACCTGTTCCAATAGGTTTAGTTCTAAAATCGTGATTAACATTTTCCACCACTTCTTTCGGAACTACCGAAGCATATTTCATGCTTAACAATCCTAAAAAAGCCGGAAAAGGTTGTTTTAATTGAATTTGTAGGGTAGTTGAATTGATGGCAGTAATGGTTTCCACTTGTTGTAAAATCCATCCTCCGGGACTAGCTACTTTTTCGTTTCTCAATCTTTCCAAGCTATACACAAAATCGGAAGCAAAAACTTTCCGGGTTTTCTCCTTTCCAAATGCAGGATGTTCGTGAAAAAAAACAGCTTCTTTTAAATAAAAAGTATAGACTTTTCCATCTACAGAAATTTCCCAACTTTTGGCCAAATCCGGTTGGATTTTTAAGTTATCATCTAACTGAACCAAGCCATTAAAAAGTTGATTACAAGCCCAAATATGGTTTTGGGCTTTGGCAAAAGCAGGGTCTAACGAGGCGATATTTGCACTTTCGTTATATCTAAAAATGGTATGTTCTGGAAGAGTTTTTTGTTTATTTTGACAAGATTGTAAAGTTAAAATCCAAACAATCAAGCAGCTAGATAAAAAGAAAAGTTTCGGTATTTGCATAAAAGTATGTAATTTTGTGCTCCTTTTTTACAGGTAAAGGTACTAAAAAATGAGCCAATTGAACGAGGTAATTTCTTCAACACCCAAAGTAGCTTTTTACACATTAGGATGTAAACTGAATTTTTCAGAAACTTCAACCATTGCCAGAAGTTTTCAAAATGATGGCTACGAAAGAGTTGATTTTGAAGAAACTGCCGATATTTATGTGATCAATACTTGTTCGGTTACCGAAAATGCCGACAAGCAGTTCAAGCAAATAGTAAAAAAAGCATTAAAAACCAACCCAAAAGCATTTGTTGCTGCAGTGGGTTGTTATGCCCAATTAAAGCCGGAAGAATTGGCTGCAGTAGATGGAGTTGATTTGGTTTTGGGTGCCACGGAAAAGTTTAAATTGACGGAATACATTCATCAATTAGAGAAAAAAGACCATGGGGAAATCCATTCCTGTGAAATTGAAGATGCCAATTTTTATGTGGGAAGTTATTCGATTGGAGACAGAACTCGTGCCTTTTTAAAAGTACAAGATGGGTGCGACTATAAATGTACTTATTGTACCATTCCGTTGGCAAGAGGAATTTCGAGAAGTGATACTTTGGAAAACGTATTGAAAAATGCCAGAGAGATTGCTGCACAAGGGATACAAGAAATTGTTTTAACCGGTGTAAATATTGGAGATTATGGCAAAGGGGAATTTGGCAACAAAAAACACGAGCATACCTTTTTAGAGTTGGTTCAAGCGTTAGACCAAATTCAGGGAATTAGCAGGCTGCGAATTTCGTCTATCGAACCAAATTTATTAAAAAACGAAACCATTCA
>CAZAHJ010000083.1:0-5877 GCA_964485115.1 uncultured Flavobacterium sp. | reverse complement strand
TTTTTAAAAATAGAAGAAACTCCCGAACTATTAGCGGAAATTCTTACCGATTTAGGGTTAGAAGTTGAAGCGGTAGAGCCTTTTGAAAGCATCAAAGGTGGTTTGGCTGGAGTGGTGGTTGGAGAAGTTTTGACTTGCGAAAAACATCCAAATGCAGATAAATTAAAAATCACCACTGTAAATATTGGTTCGCAAGTAGTTTCAATTGTTTGTGGTGCAGCCAATGTGGCCAAAGGTCAAAAAGTTCCGGTGGCAACTATCGGAACAACTTTGTTCCCTTCAGAAGGAGATGCTTTTAAAATAAATAAAGGAAAAATAAGAGGCGAAGAAAGCCATGGAATGATTTGTGCAGAAGACGAGTTAGGTATTGGAAAAGACCATAGTGGCATTATGGTGCTAGATGCAAAATGGCAAGCCGGTACTCCTATGAGTGAAGTTTTACAAATATATACCGATCAAGTTTTTGAGATTGGATTAACTCCAAATAGAGCAGATGCCATGAGTCATTTTGGGGTTGCAAGAGATCTAAGAGCTGGCTTGATGCAACAACAAAAAAAGAACTTAGAATTGATGTCGCCTTCGGTCGCTGAATATCGTTTGGATAAACGAATATTTAAAATTGATGTAGATGTAGAAAGAACCGATTTGGCTCCGAGGTATTGTGGAGTAACCATTTCTAATATTGAAGTAAAACCCTCACCAGAATGGTTACAAAATCGTTTAAAAGCTATCGGGTTATCTCCTATCAATAATATTGTAGATGCAACCAATTATGTTTTACATGAATTAGGACAACCCTTGCATGCTTTTGATGCTTCTAAAATTCAAGGAAAAATTAGGGTTAAAACCTTAACTGCTGGAAATAAGTTTGTTACCTTAGATGGAATTGAAAGAGTTTTACATGAAGATGACTTAATGATTTGCGACGATAAAAATCCATTGTGCATAGCAGGAGTTTATGGTGGTTTAGATTCTGGTGTGAATGATAAAACAACTGCAATATTTTTAGAGAGTGCTTATTTTAATCCGGTTTCTATTCGAAAAACTGCGAAACGACATGGATTAAATACTGATGCTTCTTTCAGATTTGAAAGAGGTATAGACCCAAGTATTACGGAATATGCATTAAAAAGAGCATGCTTGTTGATCAAAGAAATTTCAGGAGGGGAAATTACTTCAGATATCATAGAAGTATATCCAAAAAAGATTGAAGATTATACATTATTGCTAAATTTAGAAAAAGTTAATCAATTAATCGGAGAGGAAATTCCAAAAGAAGAAATTAAGAAAATATTGGTTTCTTTAGATATTAAAATCAACTCAGTATCAGATTCTTTTCTTGGTTTGGTAATTCCTGCTTATCGTGTTGACGTACAAAGAGAGGTAGATGTGATTGAAGAGATACTTCGTGTGTATGGTTACAACAAAATAGGATTCAGTAATAAATTAAATGCTTCCATGTTTAATAGTCCAAAAACAGAGGACTACAAAATTCAAAACTTAGTTGGCAATCAATTGAACTCTCTCGGATTTCACGAAATGATGAACAATTCATTACGCGACGAAGTGGAGTCATCCATTTCTTCTCAAATAGAAGACAAAGAATTTGTTCGCATTTTAAATCCGTTAAGCCAAGATTTAGGTGTAATGCGTCAAACTTTATTGGCATCGGCTTTAGAGGTAGTTAATCACAACATCAACCGCAAAAACAGCGATTTAAAATTGTATGAGTTCGGAAAATCTTACCATAAAAAATTAGGGAGTTACGAAGAACACAAACATTTAAGTTTGGTAATGACAGGTGCAATAGGAAACGAAAATTGGAACCAAGCCAATAAAGAAGTCTCTTTTTTTGATTTAAAAGGAACCATAGACCAAATATTGCAACGTCTTGGTATTGCCATTACTTCGGTGGAGCCAGCAACTTCAGATGTTTTTACAGAAGGAATTACCTATATGATTGGTCAAGATGCATTGGTTCAATTTGGTTTGTTAAAAAAATCTGTGTTGAAAAAAATGGATGTAAAGCAAGCTGTTTTGTATGCTGACTTTGCTTGGGGAATTTTATTAAAAAAAATAAACACCCAAATCAAATTTCAAGAAATTCCAAAATTTCCTACTGTTAGAAGAGATTTGGCTTTGTTGGTTTCTAACACAACGCAATACCAACAACTACATCAATTGGCATTTGCAACCGAGAAAAAATTATTAAAGCAAGTAGCTTTGTTTGATGTGTATGAAGGGAAAAATTTACCCGAAGGTAAAAAATCATATGCCTTAAGCTTTCAATTACAAGATGATGAAAAAACCTTGACAGATGAGCAAATTGAAAAATCGATGGAAAAGATTTTAAAAGCTTATGAAAGAGAACTTTCTGTAACGTTGCGATAAATCCTTTGATGTTATATTCTATAAAAAAAGGGTGCGATCAAATTCATACCCTTTTTTATTTTCTATTGTTAGCTATTCACTTTGTGTTTTCCAATGAAATTCAATTTCCATTTCAATATTTGGGTGTAAACTAAAATGCACCGGACAAGTTTTAGCTGTATTTTCTAAAATAGTTTGAATTTTTTTGGTCAATTCACATATTTTCATCTGAAAAACTACCTGAATTTTTCCAATTCGTCTGGGGTCAGATGCCATTATTTTAGTTACTTCTGCTGTAGACCCATTGATGGAAATCTGCATATCAATTGCTTTAATCCCCATCACGGTTAACATGCAAGTTGCTAAAGAGTTCGCCACCATATCTGTAGGTGAAAATTGACTTCCTAAACCGTGATTATCTACCGGAGCATCTGTTAAAATGGTTGCTCCCGATGCCAAATGTGTCGACTCAGTGCGTAAATTACCTAGATATTTAATCGTGGAAGTTGCCATATTAATTTAATACTTGAATTTGGTAATTAGGTAGGTATTGCAACAAATACACTCCATGATTGGTAAAGCCATTGGCATCATTTTTTTCGTACCAAAATTTATTTTCCACTTGTTGGGTCTTGGATTTTAAAGATTCCAAAAATGGTTTTTCTTCCAAACTTCTTTGTAAAACGTCTATGGTTACATCAAAACCACGCATGGCAAATGGCGTTGGAAACATTTTGTATAAAGATTTAAATTTCTTTTCAAAATCTATAATATCCTCTGCATCTACATTTTTAACAACCGATGGAAAAATCACTTGGTGTTTGATGATTCGGGAAAAAACATCATCTGAAACGATGGTTTCATTGTATTCCATCATCGCAAAAACAATTTCAAACCCTTCACTTTTTAAAACAGTCAATGCGTCAATAATACTTAATAATAAATTGGTATTGGCTGCGTCTAAAATAAGTGCATTGTTTTTTCCTTTTACCATTTTACTTCGAATATCTTCGATGTTTACCACATTTTTCTCATTTGCCTTTACCATACCTACTTTTGGATAATTTTTTTGCAAATAATTACTGCTAAATTGCTTTTTAGCATCAATCACTGCAACTTGGTTGGAAGTTTTGGTTTGCAAATAATCAAGTAATGTTTTTTTCTGTTCCGAACCTCCTGGCATTGACTGCACCAAGTTTGGGTAGTTTTTTAGCACTTCTCTTAAAGGACTTATTATCACTGTTTCTTGGGCAACTTGTTGCATCAAATTTTCAATATGCTGAGGATAAAATGGTCCCACAATCACATCATAACTTGCCAAATCTTCCTCTGAAATTAATTTGTCAATAGCAGAAGTTTTACTTGTTTCTTCTGAATCTAACCAAGTAACAGAAAGGTTTGGATGAATCTTTTTAATTGAGTCCACTGCCATTTTTGCACCGGTATAAAAATCTAACGTCATATTAAAAAATTCATCATTCTTTAATCTGGCTTGGGTATTCGCAGAGGTTGCACCATCTAACTTGCTTAATTGAAAAGGAAGTAACAATGCAATCTTTTTTTGAGAAGATTGATTTAACGGAATTTGCTTAACAACTTTTGGCAATGTACTATTACCGTTAGTATTTAAAACCTTAGATTTTAATTGAAGGGTCATCCCCTCTTTTAATCCGTCTTTTAAATCCGGATTCCATTCTTGCAAATCACTCACCTCAATTTGGTACTGCTTGGTAATACTATACAAAGTCTGACCTTTTTCTACCACAATGGAAGTTATCGCAGTAGGTTTAGAAATGGAGCTTATATTAAAAGTTTCGTTATTAGGTTTCCCCGAAAGTTTTAAAACAGCACCTACAGGTAAATTATCTTTATACTCCGGATTCCATACTTCTAACTGCTCTACCGTAAGGTTGTATTGTTTGGCTATGCTGTACTTGGTCTCTTTTTGCTGAACTATATGCGTTGCTTCATGTGCATTGGTTTGTAATGGTTTCTTTTCTGATGTAACATTCGTACTTTGTTTGCTTACTTTCGGTATATGAAGTATTGTACCAATTTGCAAGCCTTTCTCCATAACTTCTTTATTGGCTTGTTGCAAAGCATCAACCGTTAATCCATATTTTTTGGCAATACCAAACCAAGTTTCTTGAGCTTCTACCACATGTGTATCAGCTTTAGTTGCAACATTTACGTTACTCTTTTTTAGGATAATTAATTTGGAACCAAATTTTAAGCCTTTTTTAGCATCTGGATTGTATTGATACAAATCTGCAGGAGTTATTCGGTATTGGGTTGCAATTGAGGTAATTGTTTCTCCTTCTTTTACCAAATGTTCCTGAAAATTTGCACTATTTTGGGCAATTAGTCCAAAAGAAAAAGTAACAAATAAACAAACCAAGACATATCTTATCATAATTTCATTTTGTTATTCCCACTCAATGGTGGCAGGTGGTTTTGAGCTGATATCGTATACTACTCTGTTCACTCCTCTAACTTTATTGATAATTTGGTTAGAAATCATGGTTAAAAAATCATACGGCAAATGCACCCAATCTGCAGTCATTCCATCTGTAGATTCTACAGCTCTTAACGCAACCACTTTTTCATAAGTACGTTCATCTCCCATTACTCCAACACTATTCACAGGTAATAATATTGCTCCTGCTTGCCAAACTTTGTCATACAATCCGTGATCCTTGAGCCCTTGGATAAAAATGTGATCTACTTCTTGTAATATCTGTACTTTTTCTGGAGTGATGTCTCCTAAAATTCTGATAGCCAAACCAGGTCCAGGAAATGGATGTCTTCCCAATAACTCCTCATCAATTCCCAATGCTCTTCCTACTTTTCTAACTTCATCTTTAAACAACATGCGTAAAGGTTCTACTATTTTCAATTTCATAAAATCGGGCAAACCTCCCACATTATGGTGTGATTTGATGGTAGCACTCGGGCCTTTTACCGAAACAGACTCAATCACATCCGGATAAATGGTACCTTGTGCCAACCAAGTTACATTTTTAATTTTGTTTGCTTCATCGTCAAATACTTCTACAAACACCTTGCCAATTGCTTTTCTTTTGGCTTCCGGTTCTTCAATACCATCCAATGCATCCATAAAACGTTGAGAAGCATCTACTCCAATCACATTCAATCCCATGCCTTCGTATTGCTTTAACACGTTTGCAAACTCGTTTTTACGAAGCAAACCATTATTTACAAAAATGCAATACAGATTTTTCCCAATGGCTTTATTAAGCAATACAGCAGCAACAGTAGAATCAACTCCACCAGACAATCCGAGAACAACCAAATCATCTTGCAATTTATCCTTTAACTCTGCTACAATATCTTCTACAAAATTATTTGGCGTGAAGTTTTGTTCAATACCGGCTATTTTCACTAAAAAGTTCACTAAAATCTGCTTTCCATCAACGGAATGATATACTTCCTGGTGAAATTGTATACCAAAGGTATTTTCACCTTCAATTTTATAAGCAGCATTAA
>CAZAHJ010000082.1:0-6015 GCA_964485115.1 uncultured Flavobacterium sp. | reverse complement strand
TCCATCTGTTTAAAATGTCTTTCGTTAATGCTGTTGGTTTTTCAAACTTACCAATCGGAAACTTTAATTTTTCAATGTCCATTGTCTCAGTATATTTTTGTGATGTCTGTTTTTTAGCCTGAACGCTAACTAGTTAATATCACCAAAGATATATAACTTTTTAGGCTTTTTTAGGGTTAGGTTCTTCAATTTGTTTAAGGTCTGCTTGTTGGGCAATTCTGTCAAGGGGGCTTTCAATACGGTCCATGGCTCCTTTGCTAATGTGTGTATAAACCGTGGTGGTTTTAATGCTTGCATGGCCCAATATTTTCTGAATATATCTAATATCTGTGCCAGCCTCTAACAAATGCGTAGCAAAACTATGTCGCAAGGTGTGTACCGTTGCTTTTTTGTTTAGCCCAACTTTTTTCAAGGCATTTCGCATCACCGTTTGTACACTAGTAGTGCTGTATGGTTCTCCGGCATATTGCCCCTCAAAAACATACACAGCTTTGGGGTACACTTGTTGGTATGCTTCTAACGAATGCACAATTGAGTAAGGGAGCATCACCATACGATCCTTCTTTCCTTTGGCATTTTTTAAATGAATTTTGTGTTCGGCAAACAAAATATCTTCCCATTTTAATCCAACAATTTCGCTAACACGCAATCCAGCTCCATAGCCAATCAACAACAATAATTTGTGTTTCGGATTGTCAACCGCTCTAAAAATTTGCAAACATTCTTCCATGGTTAACACTGCCGGAAGCTTTTTTTCTAACTTCGGACGTGGCAACAATAGCTCAAATTTCTTTTTACCCAATACTTGTTGGTAATAAAACAACAACGCATTTACCATGCTATGCCCCGAATTGGCACTCAAACCACGTTGCATCATGCCCGATAAATAACGTACAATAGTGCGTTCTTCCAAACTGCTCCAATCCGCATCCGGGTGGTCTTTTAAAAACTTGATAAAGTTTTGGGTGTACGTTCTAATGGTAGAACTACTATAATTCATTGCAAGCAATCGATCAAGGTAATCCATCACTTCCGCTTTGGCATATTCCGGAGCTTGGTACAATAACAAAGCCTTGGCTTGTGTTAGTTGTGTCCGTTTTCGGTTGGGCAAATGCTTTGCTTTTAAATAATTTTCAGTTAAAGAAGAAATAATTTCTACCTGAAAAGGTTCCAAATGTAACGACAAATTTTCTGCCACACTTGGTGCTGCCGGAAGCAAGTAACATTGATGGGTGTTACTGTATTTGCTCATTTGCATTCGCTTTAACACATAGTGAATGGATGCCACATTGGGTAAATACACCCGCATCCAGGCCACATCCTCCGGATGAATTTTTAAGCTTACTACTCCTGAGGTAGCCGGGGCATCTTTTTGGTAAAAATTAGTGTGTAACAAATCCGGAGTTTGCAAAACCTCTTCTATCTGATGCTTTACTTTGGCATGTCGCAAAGCGAAGTAACATCTATGGGTTTCGTTCCAATAAACCCCTTTAATTTTTAGGAGTTTTTTCGAAATTTCCGAATGGTATTGCAGCTGAAAAGTCCAGTATTTTCCAACAGGATCCATTAATTTCCAACCTAAATTTCGTGCAAAATTATCTGCACTATGTTCCGGGTTGCCCTGAGGTTCAGTGCCTAACGGAAGTTCGCTTTTAGCTATGGATGGAAGGTCAAGAGCAATAGGCTCTGCCATCGATTGGTTAGAAGAGAGGAACTCTATTTCAGAAAAATGTTGTTGCAATAACTCGTAATGAGGCCTATCATAAGGCATATACCAACAACGATTTGTTTTGGAATATACTGCTCGAATAGATTTTAATACCGCTTGAATTTCTGGGTTATACGGAAAAAAAATCCCGATTACCCATTGCTTCCGATGCCATATTTTTTGTAAACGTATTCGCATGTAATCAATCAAAAACCCTTTAAAAACCTACCTTTTCTACGGCTCCGCCACGTGAGTCACATGGTGAAACGCGAAAATAAAAAATATAATGCATAAATATAATTAAAAAGTATCAATATGCAAATATTTGGATTATTTTTTTAAATGTTTGTTGGTTTTTGGTTGATGGTTTGAAAAGTTTTGCTTCGCACCGTTCGACTTCGCCTCGGGTCAAGTTTTAAGTTTGGAAATGCTCGATGCTCGATTTTCGCTTATCGATGGTCGCTAATCGACTCAACGCTTCAACGCTCCAACAAATAAACATATAAACATATAAACATATAAACAAAAATTAAGACCTTTGCAAAACAACCTATGTAAGAATGACTACCAAACAATTAACCGAACAAATTTTAACCAAGCAATCGTTTTTATGTGTTGGTTTAGACACCGATTTGCAAAAAATACCTGCACATTTGTTGCAAGAAGAAGATCCAATTTTTGCATTTAACAAAGCCATTATCGATGCCACAGCACCTTATACCGTGGCTTACAAGCCAAATACTGCTTTTTATGAAGCTCACGGTATCAACGGCTGGAAAGCATTGGAAAAAACCATAAGATATCTGAACCAATTTTACCCGGAAATGTTTACCATAGCCGATGCCAAACGCGGAGATATTGGCAATACCTCTGCCATGTATGCCAAAGCTTTTTTGCAAGATTTAAATTTTAACAGCGTAACTGTTGCTCCTTATATGGGGAAAGATTCGGTAGAGCCTTTTTTGCAAGTGCCCAACAAACATACCATTTTATTGGCTTTGACTTCTAATCCGGGAGCATTTGATTTTCAAACCCAAATGGTACAGGATCAAGCTTTGTACCAACAGGTAATTCAAACTTCTAAAACCTGGGAAAATAGCCACCAATTGATGTACGTAGTAGGAGCTACCAAGGCAAGTTTTTTGGCAGATATACGTACAATAATTCCAGATAGCTTTTTGTTGGTTCCCGGGGTAGGAGCCCAAGGAGGAAGCTTGGAAGAAGTTTACCATTATGGCAAAAACAGCCAAGTTGGGTTGTTGGTCAACTCAAGTAGAGCAATTTTATACGCTTCTAACAAAACCGATTTTGCCGAAAAAGCTACCGCAGAAGCACTAGCTGTACAACAGCAAATGGCTAGGTTGATGGTTAATGGTTGATGTCGAACTTGAAACATTAAATTTGACCCGATGCGAGGCCGAACGGTGCGAAGCAAAACGTTAAACTTTTCACCCCCCCCCCACCAATGAAAACCTTTCAAGACCAAATCGGACAATTTCATCGTTTGGAACAAACTCCAAAGCGAATCGTTTGTTTGGTGCCCTCTATTACCGAATTGTTGTACCATTTAGGGCTGGAAGATGCAGTGGTAGGCATTACCAAATTTTGCGAGCATCCTGTACATTTTAAAAAAACCAAAACCATCATTGGAGGTACCAAACAGATACATTTGGAAAAAATCATCGCTTTGCAGCCAGATATGATCATCGCCAATAAAGAAGAAAACACCCAAGAAATGGTAGTTTCTTTGCAAAAATTTGCTCCAGTTTGGGTAACCAATATTGTTACGGTTGAAGATGCTTTGCAGGTGATATTGGATATGGGAAAACTCTTTCAAAAAAATATAGAAGCACAAAAGTGGGTGCAGAAAATCCAACAAGCTCGTGAGGATTTTAAAATGTTTATACAAGGCAAACCAAACAAAAAAGTGGTGTATTTTATTTGGGCAAAACCTTATATGGTAGCAGCCAATCAAACATTTATCCACCAAATGTTACTGGAAAACGGTTGGAGCAATGGTTACGAAAACCAAAAACGTTATCCGGAAATAGAGCTCAAAAAGATTAGGTTACAATGCAATCCTGATTTGGTATTGTTATCGTCTGAACCATTTCCGTTTAAAGACGAACATGCCTTTGAAATAGGTAGGTTTACCCATCATGCAAAAACCATTTTTGTAGATGGCTCTTATTTTTCATGGTATGGGAGTAGAATGCATGCCGCCTATGCTTATTTTAAGCAAATCCACCAAAGGTTGGAATTGGAGATTCATAATATAAATGAAGTTTAAACAAACTTGTATTATATACTAATGACTGAATTGAAATCGTTTTGGCTAGCATAACTAGCAATTCCAACTAAAGCAATAAGCAGTAATAAATAAAACAAATGAAAAAAGATTTGGCAAACCGATTAAGAGAAGTTTTACTTAACGGTAAATGGATTGCTAATACCAATCTAAAAGAACAGATATCAAGTACAAGCTGGGAACAAGCAATGGAAAGGATAGGTAGTTTAAACACAATTGCATTATTAACTTTTCATGTAAACTATTATTTAAAAGGAGTGCTAAATGTATTTCAGGGAGGAAAGCTTGAAATTAAAGACAAATACAGCTTTGACATGCCAGAAATATCGTCTGAAACGGATTGGCTTAAACTAGTGGACGAATTTGTAAACAATGCCGAAAATTTTATAAACCACGTTGAAAATATGGACGATAGTTTATGGACACAACCATTTGTAAAAGAAGAATACGGAAGTTATTTACGAAATATTGAAGCCCAAATAGAGCATAGTTATTATCACTTAGGACAGATTTCACTGATTAAAAAGTTGATAATACAGAGACAACAAAATGCATAATCAAAAAATGAAACCTCTTAAAGACATGAAAACCAGTCATTAACTCCTAAA
Source organism: uncultured Flavobacterium sp. (assembly GCA_964485115.1). Taxonomy (GTDB): domain Bacteria; phylum Bacteroidota; class Bacteroidia; order Flavobacteriales; family Flavobacteriaceae; genus Flavobacterium. The sequence continues at coordinate 1,391 of CAZAHJ010000082.1, read as the reverse complement.
CCTTTATAGAGTTTTCTTACTTCAAACACACATTTTTTAGAATTTAACGGAACTTCCAAACGCATAATCCTCTAAGTAAGAAAACCTTGCAGTGAGTTTGCCGTTTTCGGTAATTTTAGCTCTTTGTAAAATACCATTGGCATCTCCGTTTGCAAAAGCAGGTAGTACATGTGTTGCAAACATTTCTCCAAATCCTTCGCTGGCATCTAAAGGCAATTCGCAAGGCAAATTGTCAACTGCCATCACTACTACGGCATTCGGATGAAACACATCTACTTCTTGGTTGGTTTTGGCATCATAACCATACAATGGGTCGGCAATGGTGCTTGCTCGTAAAGTACATGCAATCGGGCCATCTACATCACAAGAAATGTCGGCCACTACTTTTATTTTACAAGCGGCATCCTTCAACATTTCACGGGTTAAGATTATCGGTGCACGGTTATCGTAAAAATGCCCTGCCATAAAAATATCTGCTACTTGGGTAAATCTCCCAAAATTGGAAGAGTAAGCTTCTGGATGTTGATAAAAATCTTCTTTTCCAAAAACCTGACCATCTATTCGTTGGTTGTAATCCAACACATCTATTTGGGTATAAACTGGCTGTGCATAGTTTTTAAGTAGGAAATCCTCCACCGAAACTTCTTTAAATTTAATAGCATCTAAAATTTCTTTGGCTCCCGATCCTACTTTTCCAGTACCTGTAAGCACCACTTTAATAGGAGGAAAAACTACTTTTTTAAGTTCTTTAACCAACATTGTTTGGTTGGTTAAAGTTTCTGCCTTTGGCAATTTAAAAAGCTCATATTTAATTCCAAAAGCCCGGAAGCCATTATAAGCTCCTACAATTCCTGCATATTTCCCGAAACCAATTAAGCGTTGGTTGTTTTCATTTACAATGGTTTCATGATCAAACAAAGTGATATTTTTCTGTAAAATAGCTTGTAGTAATTTTTGATTATAGGGCTGTTTTTTAATGGTATGCGAAAAAAAGAAGTATTTTTTATTAGGAATCAAGGCATCTACCGGAATTTCTTTCACTCCTATCAATACATCACAATCGTTTAAATTTTGAACCACCTCAATCCCTTGCTCCAGATAAGCCTCATCAGGAAAAACTCGAACTGGTGAGGTTTCCACTACAAACTCCCAAGTAGGATAAACAGCTTTTAATTCTTTTAGCTTATGAGGAGATAAAACCACTCTTTTATCCGGTGGGTTTTTTCGTTCTTGAACCAGTCCAAACTTCATTTTTGTGATATTTTTTATATATTTTAATGTAATGTTACAAACATAACAAATTTTGCTTTTTTACACAAGTTGTAAAATGACTAAAAAGGCACTAAATTTGCAAACCAATAAACACATGGGGTCGACTGGTTTTGACAGCG
>CAZAHJ010000081.1:0-6073 GCA_964485115.1 uncultured Flavobacterium sp. | reverse complement strand
ACAAAAAGAAAAATGGACACAGACAAGCATTGACACAAATTCAAATTGAGTCGATTTTGTTGGGTGGTGGCAAAAAGAAAGCTGCGAAGAAAGAAGAAGTAGTAGTTGAGGAAGTTGCAACAGAAGAAGCAAAACCAAAAGCTACTAAGAAAACCAAAAAAACAGAAGAATAATTTTTTAAAATAAAACATCATGGCTCATAAAAAAGGTGTCGGTAGTTCCAAGAACGGTAGAGAATCCGAATCGAAACGTTTGGGTGTTAAAATTTATGGTGGTCAAGCTGCTGTAGCTGGTAACATCCTTGTGAGACAAAGAGGTACAAAACACAATCCAGGAGAAAATGTATATATGGGTAAAGACCATACTTTACATGCACAAGTGGATGGTGTAGTGAAGTTTCAAAAGAAGAAAGACAACAAATCTTTCGTATCTGTTGTTCCTTTCGAAGCTTAATACCTGCTTTACAATCTTATCAAAAGAGTTGCCATTTGGCAACTCTTTTTGTTTACAAACCATTATGATTGGTGCTTTTACTAAGTAAGAAACAAAATCAGTAAAAAATCTTCAAAAAAAGACAGAAAAAACCATCTTAATTTGAAGATATTACAATTCAAAAAATTATCTTTGCACTCAAAATTTCAGGTACCCTCAAAAAGTACGCAATAGTTTAAAAATTAACAACATAAACTCATTACAATGTCAAACATCACAGGAAAAGTTTCACAAATCATCGGGCCAGTTGTAGATGTCGTGTTTACTGGTGAAAACATAGAACTTCCAAAAATTTACGATTCGTTAGAAATTAATAAAGCGGATGGTTCAAAATTAGTGTTGGAAGTACAGTCGCATATCGGAGAAGATGCCGTTAGAACCATTTCGATGGATTCTACTGACGGTTTGAGCAGAGGAACCGAAGTTATCGCTACCAACGCTCCAATCCAAATGCCAATTGGTGCTGATATTTACGGAAGACTTTTTAATGTAATTGGAGATGCCATTGACGGCTTGGGTGATTTGCCAAAAGCTGGTGCAAACGGAACTCCAATTCACCGTGCTGCTCCAAGCTTTGATCAGTTATCTACTTCTACTGAAGTGTTGTTTACTGGTATCAAAGTAATTGATTTGATTGAGCCTTATGCAAAAGGTGGTAAAATTGGTTTATTTGGTGGTGCTGGTGTTGGTAAAACAGTATTGATTCAGGAATTAATTAACAATATTGCAAAAGGTCACGGAGGTTTGTCGGTGTTTGCTGGTGTAGGAGAAAGAACTCGCGAAGGAAATGACTTGTTAAGAGAGATGTTAGAGTCAGGTATCATTAAATACGGTGAAGATTTTATGCACTCTATGGAAAATGGAGGATGGGATTTGACCAAGGTTGATAAAGCTGGCATGAGAGATTCAAAAGCTACTTTCGTTTTCGGTCAGATGAACGAACCCCCTGGAGCAAGAGCTCGTGTGGCTTTATCAGGTTTGTCTATTGCAGAGTACTTCCGTGATGGTGCTGGTTCTGACCAAGGAAAAGACGTATTATTTTTCGTAGATAACATCTTCCGTTTTACCCAAGCTGGTTCTGAGGTATCTGCATTATTAGGACGTATGCCTTCTGCAGTAGGTTACCAACCAACTTTAGCAACAGAAATGGGTGCCATGCAAGAGCGTATTACTTCTACCAAAAAAGGTTCTATTACCTCGGTACAAGCGGTATATGTTCCTGCGGACGACTTAACCGACCCTGCTCCTGCAACTACTTTTGCTCACTTGGATGCTACTACCGTATTGTCTCGTAAAATTGCTGAGTTAGGAATTTATCCAGCAGTAGATCCGTTGGATTCTACTTCTAGAATTTTAACGCCATCTATTTTAGGTAATGAACACTACGATTGTGCACAAAGAGTAAAAGAAATTTTACAACGTTACAAGCAATTGCAAGACATTATTGCCATCTTAGGGATGGAAGAATTGTCTGAAGAAGATAAATTGGTTGTATATAGAGCACGTAAAGTACAACGTTTCTTGTCACAGCCATTCCACGTTGCAGAACAGTTTACCGGAATTCCAGGTGTATTGGTTGACATCAAAGATACCATCAAAGGATTTAACATGATCATGGATGGAGAATTAGATCATTTGCCAGAAGCTGCTTTTAACTTGAAAGGAACCATTGAAGATGCGATTGCTGCAGGTGAAAAAATGTTAGCTGAAGTATAATAGTTGCCGGTTGATTGTTGATTGTTGCTGGTAGTGACCTTTAACTAACAACCCACAACCAATAACCCACAACTTATTGATTATGATTTTAGAAATTGTATCTCCCGAAGCAACTTTATTTAAAGGCGAAGTAACTGCTGTTTCTTTACCTGGAGTGAATGGAGAATTTCAAATATTAAACCACCACGCACCAATTGTTTCTTTGTTGCGTGAAGGAATCGTAAAAATTCAAGGAAAAGAGTTTAAATTCCCAAAAGAATTTCAAAATAAATTTTCCAAAGTAAATGACTCTTGTTACACTTTGAGAATCCAATCTGGAACCATCGAAATGAACAACAACAAAGTCATTGTATTGGCAGACTAAAAAAAGCACCTTCGGGTGCTTTTTTTATGCAACCTTTTTTATTTTTTTGCATCTTAACCAAAACCAAAAAAATTAAAGATGGAAAAAATACATGTCCTTTTTGTTGGCTTATTGCTGTTAACTTTATTTGGAAACTTTCAATGCAGCAACCAAAACGATCAAGATGCAGCTGCCATTGCAGCAGAAATGCAAGTAAAAAAACAAGCTATTTTACAATTAATTCAAAGTACACCTTGCAACGAAAGCGGTTGTAGTGCCATTGGATTTGGAGAAAAACCATGTGGCGGGTTTTGGGAGTTTTTGAGATATCCTAATCAAATTAATGTGCAACAATTAACTCAGTTAGTAGAAGAATACAACAACCTGAATAAACAATACAATATTTTAACCAATGCAGTTTCAGATTGTATGGCAGTGATGCCTCCAGCTGAAATCAATTGCGTTAACGGAACTTGCCAATAAGTTACCCTGACAAAACATCTCAAACACAGCCCTAAAAAAGCTGTTTTTTTTATTACCTTTGCTACCACTAACCTCCAATTGGTTAGCAATAATACTCACCTTAAATCGGATATAGCATGCAACTATACAACCAATTATCGGCTGAGGAAAGATTGCGTTTGATTGAAGATGCCGGTCAAAGAAGATTGACCCTTTCCTTTTACAGCTATGCCAACATCGAAAACCCAAAACAATTTCGTGATGATTTATTTCTTGCCTGGAATCCTTTAGATGTTTTAGGAAGAATTTATGTAGCTCACGAAGGAATTAATGCCCAACTTTCAGTACCTGCCAATTATTTTGAAGCTTTTAAGGCTACACTAGATGCTTATGATTTTATGCAAGGCATGCGATTGAATATTGCAGTAGAACAAGATGACTTTTCGTTTTTAAAACTCACCATTAAAGTCCGAAATAAAATTGTGGCAGATGGTTTGAATGATGAAACTTTTGACGTGACCAATAAAGGAGTTCACCTAAAAGCAAATGAATTTAATCAATTATTGCAAGACCCTAACACCATAGTGGTGGATATGCGAAACCACTACGAAAGTGAAATTGGCCATTTTGTGGGTGCCATTACTCCCGATGTAGAAACGTTTAGAGAGTCGTTACCCATTATTGAAAACCAATTAAAAGAGCATAAAGAGGACAAAAATTTATTGATGTATTGCACCGGTGGGATTAGATGCGAAAAAGCAAGTGCCTACTTTAAACACAAAGGATTTAAAAACGTATTTCAATTAGAAGGTGGTATTATTGAATATGCTCGTCATGTAAAAGCCCAAGGTTTAGAAAATAAATTTATAGGCAAAAATTTTGTTTTTGACCAACGTTTAGGGGAACGAATTTCTGACGATATCATTGCCCAATGCCACCAATGCGGCAAACCTAGCGATGACCACACCAATTGTGCCAACGATGGTTGTCATTTGCTATTTATACAATGTGAAGATTGTAAAGCAACATTTGAAAACTGTTGCTCTGCAGAGTGCCATGAGGTAATTCACTTACCGCTAGAGGAGCAAGTGAAATTAAGAAGAGGTATTCAAATTGGAAATAAAATTTTTAGAAAAGGAAAATCGGAAAAATTGGTTTTCAAAAAATCCGGAGAACAGGTTTTGCAACAACCTATAGCTCCGGTAACCGAAACCAAAAAAGCCAAAATCAAAAAACTTCGAATTGGAAAAGGGGAACACTACTATTCCAAATCGCAAGTTGGTTTGTTTATTTTAGAGAATGAATCCCTAAAAATTGGAGATACCATTATTTTTCAAGGACCAAGTTCCGGAACCCAAACCCATGTAATTACGCAAATGAAGGTTAATGGGTCTGATGCCACTTCTGCCAAAGCTGGTGATAAAATTACCATGCCTTTGGCTTTTAAAATTAGAAGCTCTGATAAAGTTTACATACCGGTTTAATTAAGAATCTCATGAAGAAAATAGAATTAATGGCTCCTGCAGGAAATTTTGAATCCTTGCAAGCAGCTATCGACAACGGAGCAGATTCGGTATATTTTGGAGTAGACCAATTAAATATGAGGGCAAGAGCTTCGATGAACTTTTGTATGGAAGACTTACAAGAAATTGCAAATCGTTGTCATCCAAAAGGAATCAGGACCTATTTAACTTTAAACACCATCATTTACGACCATGACTTGAGTGTGGTAAAAACCCTTTTGCAAAAAGCAAAAGAAGCCAACATTTCTGCCATCATAGCAAGCGATCAGGCAGTAATAGCAACGGCTCGGCAATTAGGTTTAGAAGTACATATTTCTACCCAGTTAAATGTTACAAACATCGAAACAGTAAAGTTTTATAGTTTGTTTGCAGATACGATGGTGTTGTCAAGAGAGCTAAGCTTGAGACAAGTAAAAAAAATCACAGAACAAATTGCCAAAGAAAATATTACCGGGCCAAGTGGCAAATTGGTAGAAATTGAAATTTTCGGGCATGGTGCGTTATGTATGGCAGTTTCCGGTAAATGTTATTTGAGTTTGCATTCTTATAATTCCTCCGCAAACAGAGGAGCCTGTAAGCAAAATTGCAGAAAAAAATACACCGTAATTGACCAAGAGACTGGTTTTGAAATTGAATTAGACAACGAATACATGATGTCTCCTAAAGATTTATGTACCATTGATTTTTTAGACCAAGTTGCAGATGCAGGAATTCAGGTTTTAAAATTAGAAGGCAGAGGAAGAGCTCCCGAATATGTGGCTACCGTTACCAAATGCTATAGAGAAGCTTTAGATAGTTTACAAAACAACAATTACATTGAAGAAAAAGTACAGGTTTGGTTAGAGCAGCTAAACACTGTTTACAATCGTGGTTTTTGGAGTGGGTATTATCTAGGACAAAAATTAGGAGAATGGAGCGATCAGTCTGGTTCGCATGCTGTACAGAAAAAAGTATATGTAGGCAAAGGAAAGCATTACTTCCGAAAGACCGGAATTGCTGAATTTTCTTTGGAGGCTTATAGTGTTAAAAAAGGAGATAAAATTTTAATCACAGGTCCTACTACGGGTGTTCAGGAATTATGGATTGAAGACATGATGGTGAACGACCAGAAAAAAGATGAAGCTACCAAAGGAGATTCTTTAACATTAAAAATTCCTTTTCGCATACGTTTGTCTGACAAATTATACAAAATTGTAGAAAACTAATGGTAGTAGTTACCTTGCAACGCGACAAATGTATTGGTTGTAATTATTGTGTGGAATTGGCTGTCGAATTTTTTCAAATGTCGAAAAAAGATGGCAAAACAGTTTTACTTAACAGCCAAAACAACAAAGGTTTCCACACGCTAAAAACCCCTCGTACAGAAATTTTAGACGTTTGTGAAGCAGCATCTAAAGCTTGTCCGGTTAAAATAATTCAAGTGAAACACACTTAAATTAGTCCACTTTACCATTTTTGTAAAACAGTAATTAGGTTATTTATACTATCTTTACAGCACCAACGTTATTCAATATTAATGTTTAGTAAATAGGTATGG
>CAZAHJ010000080.1:0-6248 GCA_964485115.1 uncultured Flavobacterium sp. | reverse complement strand
GGGGGTGAGTTTTAAAACAAAATTAATAACATTAAATTGGAAATATTTGATTCCAAATTAAACTAAAAAAAAAGTATCATGAAAGTTATCTTAATTACCGCAGTTGCTGCCTATTTAGAAGATTTAAAGAAAATACTTCGCGATAGCAAAATAGAGACCTTTACTTTTCAGGAAGTGATAGGTTACAAAGACACTACTTTAGACGCAGTTTCTACCAATTGGTTTGCAAGTGAACACAACGAAAGAGCATCTATCCTTTGCCATGTTTTTGCAGAATCTGCCAAGGCATTTGAATTAGCAAAAAATATCGAACATTTTAACCAAGAGCAAGAAGTGCAATCAAAAATTCACTACAACATCTTGGCCATTGAACAATCTAACCACTAAAATTAAAAAATATGATCAATCGAATTATCAGAGCTATTGCAGGATTCTTTATCTTGTTAAGCGTTGTTTTAGCTGTGTACGTTAACCAAAATTGGTTATGGTTTACTGGCTTTGTAGGTGTTAATTTATTGCAATCTTCCATTACCAAATGGTGCTTGATGGAAGATATCTTAAGGAAAGTATTTAAGATAAAAGACTAAAAATTATAAAGCCCTATCTAATTAAATGATAGGGCTTTTATTTTAAAAATAGTTTAAAAGGTGAAAATTACTTAACTAAACCATTGTTTTCTACAAAATTCCTACCTGAACCATACATGCTTTCATTTTTTGGTACGTACGTTCGATATCGTCATCTAAGCCAATACTAAAGCGAATCAATCCATCGGTTAAGCCCATTTCTTTTTGTTCCTCTAACGGAATTTCAGAAGAAGTAGATGTTCCAGGTGCAGAAAACAGAGTTTTGTAAAAGCCTAAACTTACTGCCAAGTAGCCCAAGTTTTCTTGTTGCATCATTTCCATTAAAGTGTTGGCTGTTTCTAAATTTCCTACATCTAATGTTAGCATGCCACCAAAACCATAATCTGGATGTTTTTGCTGGTACAAACTTTGGTAGCCAGGGTGACTTTTCAATCCAGGATACACCACTCTCAAACCATCTGCTTCAAATTTTTCTGCCAAAAATTGGGCATTATGGCTGTGTTGCTTCATGCGGATGTGCAGAGTTCTTAAGTTTTTCAATACACTCGAGGAACGCAAACTATCCATGGTAGAGCCTAACAACATGGCTGCTCCATGGTTCACATTCTTTAAATCGTCAATAAAAGCTTGGGTGCCACAAATTACTCCAGCTACGGTATCGGAACTTCCGTTGATAAACTTGGTTAAACTATGAATCACTACTTGAGCTCTCAATTTGGCTGGGGCTAAAATGAGTGGAGAAAAGGTATTGTCAACCACCAAAGTAATTTGATATTTGTGGGCTATTTTAGCCAAACCTTCTAAATCTGCTACTTCCAATAAAGGATTGCTGATAGATTCGCAATACAGCACTTTGGTATTGGGTTGGATGGCTTTTTCAACGGTTTCCAGTTTGGTAATATCTACAAAAGTGGTTCGGATATTTAAATTAGGTAAGAAGTTTTTCATAAAAGCATAGGTTCCTCCATATATGGTTCTACTCGAAACGATATGCTCTCCAGCATGGCACAATTGCAACAAAACAGCTGTAATGGCTCCCATTCCAGATGCAGTTACATGTGCAGCTTCGGTTCCTTCCATAGCGGCCAATGCTTGTCCTAAATACAAATTGCTTGGAGAGGAATGACGAGAATACAAATAACAACCATCGGTATTGCCTTCAAAAGTGTCAAACATGGTTTTGGCACTTAAAAAAGTATAGGTAGAGGAATCAGATATAGATGGATTTACTCCTCCAAATTCACCAAAGTATTGTAAGTCTTGGATATGATCTGCTGGTTTGAAAGTTTTCATGATAAATATTTTATTCATCAAAATTCTGTATTCGTAGGTAAATAGTCAATAAATAATTTATATTATAGAAAATAAAACCGTATATTTGATATTATTTAGATAAATAAACTTAAATTAAGATGAAACTAGATACTACCGATAAGAAAATTCTAAAGCTATTACAAACTGATGCCAAGCTTACTACCAAAGAAATTGCTCTAAAAACAGGACTTTCTGCCACTGCGGTATTCGAAAGAGTAAAAAAACTGGAACGAAACAAGGTGATTACTGGTTACACTGCAATTTTGGACACAAATTTAATCGAAAGAAACTTTGCAGTGTATTGCTTTGTTAAATTATTACAACATACCAAAGAATACGTGTTAAATTTTGAACGTCAAGCTTCCAAATTACCGGAAGTTTTGGAGTGTTTTCACGTGAGTGGTGATTACGACTATATTTTAAAAATCCACGTAAAAGACATGCAAGAATACCGGAATTTTATGGTTTCCAAACTTACCAATATCGATGGGATTGGCAGTACACATAGTTCATTCGTTATTAACGAAGTTAAATACAGCAGAGTTTTTGATTTGGACAATGCTTCTATTTAACATTCTTTTCAGACTTCGTTGTGGGTATTGCTCTAATTTTACCACGGGTTTAATTAAATAAACTTGTCATAACATTAAAAGTTTCAATAATATGACAGTTTTTGAATGTTGTATTTGTTAAAAATGCTACTTGAATCAATAAACTGTAATTGCAAAATTTTAAAAAGAATAGTATAATTCTAACTAATCCCTCTCCTTTGGAGAGGGGTTGGGGTGAGGTAAAAAAACAAAAATGAAAATAGCCATTGTATGTTATCCAACTTATGGAGGTAGTGGAGTAGTTGCCACCGAATTAGGATTGGAATTGGCAAAAAAAGGTCACGAAATTCACTTTATCACCTATAAACAACCGGTTCGATTGGCATTACTTAGTCAAAATGTGCATTACCATGAGGTAAATGTGCCGGAATATGCCTTGTTTCATTACCAACCGTATGAGTTGGCATTGTCCAGCAAATTGGTAGATATGGTTAAGTTACATGGTATTGAAATTTTGCATGTACACTATGCTATTCCGCATGCTTATGCAGGCTACATGGCAAAGCAAATGTTAAAAGAACAAGGCATTGAGATTCCCATGATTACTACCTTACACGGTACTGATATTACTTTAGTAGGAAGTCATCCTTACTACAAACCAGCGGTAAATTTTAGCATCAACCAATCGGATTATGTGACTTCTGTTTCAGAAAGTTTGAAAAAAGATACCAATGCTTTCTTCAAAATCAATAAAGAAATAGAAGTAATTCCGAATTTTATTGAAATTGAAGTTGCCCAATCACATCAATTTACCAATTGTCAACGAGATTTGATGGCAAAACCATCAGAAAAAATCATAACCCATATCAGTAATTTTCGTAAGGTGAAACGCATACCAGATGTGATTAAAGTTTTCCATCAAATACAACAACAAATTCCAGCAAAATTAATGATGGTAGGGGAAGGGCCTGAAAAAGAAAAAGCAGAATATTTATGTGAGGAATTAGGAATTTCTAACCAAGTAATCTTTTTTGGAAATACCCAAGAAATTGACAAAATATTGTGTTTTACCGATTTGTTTTTGTTGCCTTCCGAAACCGAAAGTTTTGGATTGGCTGCATTAGAAGCTATGGCATGTGGAGTACCTGTAATTTCAAGTAATACCGGAGGTTTGCCCGAAGTGAATTTACATGGTTTTAGTGGGTTTTTATCCAATGTTGGAGATGTTTCGCGAATGGCTAGCTTTGGAGTAGAAATTTTAAAAGAAGAAAAATTGCACCAGCAATTCAAAAAACAAGCTTTGGAAAGGGCCAAAGAATTTGATATTTATAAAATATTACCCATGTACGAAGCGTTATACGAAAAAGCATTATCCAATAAAAAATGAGAAATTTCTTTTGTGCAATTTTATTGATGTCTTTTGTGTTAGGCTGTAAGTCAACCCCCAAAAGTACTGGTGCTTTTGAAATTATTTTTCAAGATGCCTATGCTGGTGGGAATTTTGAATTTTATGAATTTATTACCGAGCCCGACGAATTTCAAATGTTATTGAAGGACAAGCGTTTTAAGAAAAATTTATCCCCAGAAGATATTAAAAAAAGCAATTTTGTGTTGTTGAATATGGGAGAAAAAAACACAGGAGGATATGAAATTTCAGTAAAAAATGTGAAACTTACTAAAGACAAAGTATTAGTTTACATTGACAAAAAACAACCAAAAGGAGGTGAAAACGTTACCATGGCCATGACATATCCATTTTGTTTGGTAAAAATTAACTCCAAAAAGCCCATTGAATTTATAGACGATTAAGCATTAATAAGCTTATAAACTACCTTAGCAAATCTTTCCAAAATTTTACCCAAAATATTAGGGCATCCTTGTAGGTTGCCTTATTTTTGTGTTGCTTTTTTGTTTTTGATTTTAAGAAGAATTAGTTAATCTGATTACCTTAATAAAATCATACAAATAATAGCATCTACTAACTACTATTTCCATGAAATTCAAAATTACTTCCTTTTTGTATTCCACTCGTTTGATGGCATTTTTGTTTATTTTCTTTGCTATAGCTATGGCAGCAGGAACTTTTATTGAGAGTGCTTACAATACCGATACTGCCCGAATTTATGTGTACAATGCTTGGTGGTTTGAACTCATTATGTTGTTTTTTGTCATCAATTTTTTTGGTAACATCAAAAGATACCAATTGTACAAAAAGGAAAAATGGGCTACTTTGTTGTTACATCTTTCCTTTATACTGATTTTGGTAGGAGCTTTTGTTACCAGATACATTAGCTTTGAAGGCATCATGCCAATTAAAGAAGGAACTGCGGAAAGTACTTTTTATTCAGATAAAACCTATCTAACTGTTTATGTAGACGGGCAAGTGGATGGAGAAATGAAACGTAAGTCGTTTTACAAACCATTGTTGTTATCTGCCGTTGCAAACAACGATTTCTCTTTCAACAACCAATTCAACCGACAAAAATTTGAAATCCGTTACAAAGATTTCATTATGAATGGAGTAGAGGAACTAAAAGCAGATCCAAACGGAAAAAAATATTTGAAATTAGTAGAATCTTCCACTGGTAGCAGAAGAGAAATTTGGTTAGAAGAGGGTTCGATACAAAATATCCAAAATGTGTTGATTGCTTTTAACCAACCTACGGAAGGTGCCATTAATATTACAGAAGATGCCAACGGACAATTGCAATTGCAGTCGGTTTTTGGTGGAGAGTATATGACCATGGCTACCCAAGCTACTGGTTTATTGGTAAAAGACGAGTTACAACCTTTGCAACTTCGATCGTTGTACCAAGTAGCAGGATTGCAATTTGTTTTTCCAGAACCAGTAACCAAAGGCACCAAAAAATGGGTTTCAAACAACGATTGGAAAGACAAAGAAACAGATGATATTTTGTTGGTTGACGTGATTTATGGCAACGAACAAAAAACACTAACCTTGCAAGGTGCTGGTGGAAAAATGGGCATACCGCAATCGGTAACTTTGGGTAATTTGGATTTTACTATTTTGTTCGGAAGCAAAGTTTACGAACTTCCATTTAAAGTAAAATTAAACGATTTTATTGCAGAGAGATATCCCGGAACCATCAACAACTACAAATCTTTTGAAAGTAAAGTCACCATTCAAGACCAAGAAAAAAGCGAAGAGTTTGATGCCAGAATCTTTATGAATAATATTTTAGATTACAGAGGATATCGATTTTTTCAAGCATCGTTTTTCCCCGATGAAACTGGTACGGTATTGTCTGTAAACCATGATCAAATTGGGACATGGCTCACTTATTTAGGTTATTTTTTATTGTATTTTGGTTTGATGATGATATTGTTTGATAAAAACACCCGCTTCCAGAGTTTAAGAGAAAAGTTAGAGCAAGTAAAAGCCAAAAAAGCAACTTTAGGTTTGTTTTTATTTTTAGGATTATCCGTTGCAGCTCAACACAACCATACTTCGCAACAAGCACCTCCATTGGCAGAAATTGAAAAGTTTTTATTTGATCGTATGGCTTCTGAAGCACATGCAGCCAAGTTTGGAGCATTGGTTATCCAAGACCAAGGGGGTAGGATGAAGCCAGTAAATACATTCTCCTCTGAGTTATTACGTAAAGTAAGCAAAAGCGACGAGTATAAAAATTTTAATTCTGATCAGGTGTTTTTGTCAATGGTGCAATATCCAAGGTATTGGATGGAAGTACCTTTGGTATATGTGAAAAAGCAAAACGATAGTTTGCGAAAAATTCTAAAAATTGATAGCAAAGAAAAGTACATCCCGTTTATC
>CAZAHJ010000079.1:0-6252 GCA_964485115.1 uncultured Flavobacterium sp. | reverse complement strand
TTAACCGAAAATCCAAATGCCCTGACACCAGGTCAGGCTGATCCAGATTATTATATTAATTCTATACAAGTTGATTTTGCTACCACTGTGCAGTTATTTGGAAACACCGCAGGAGAAGTTACACGAATAAACTACATGAGTGGTAGAAATTACCAAAATGCTTATGGAGCAAACTTTTTTGATACCCGTTGGAGAAATGCCTACCAAAGAGTTATCAAAAATATTCGAGAAATGAATCCGATTGCCGAAGAAAAAGGATTAACCAAACATATTGGAATGGGGCAAGTTTTTGAAGCCTATATGATGGTTACTTTGGTTGACTTTTTTGGAGATGTTCCTTATAGTGAAGCTTGGACTAGCGGAAATTTAGCTCCAAAATTAGACAGTGGTGCAAGCATTTACGATGCTAGTTTAGCCTTGTTAGATGCAGCAATTGTCAATTTCAATGCAACTGCAACTGCCAACCCAACGCATGATATGTATTACAACAAAAGTTGGGCTACATGGATAAAATTGGCTAATTCGCTAAAAATGAAAATTTACATGCAAAGAAGGTTGGTTGACCCAACTGCCGTAAGTTCATTTGAAGCAATTGTAACAACAGGAAACTATATTCAAGAAGGAGAAGATTTTGAATTTAAGTGGGGAACCAATGTTAACAACCCTGATTCCAGACATCCTTTGTATGTTGGTGCTTACACTCCTACAGGAACTGAAGGTTATATGTCCAATTGGTTAATGAATTACATGAAGAATACCAAAGCAATTCAAGACCCTAGAATGAAGTTTTACTTTTACAGACAAGTGAATGACACTCCAATTAGTGAAGAATTAATTCGTTGTACCATTGAACCAACCCCAGCTCATTATTTAGCAGGTGGTCATACTTTTTGTAGAATCCCAAATAACGAAGGGTATTGGGGAAGAGACCATGGTAATGACGAAGGAACTCCACCAGATGGTCAGCGTAAAACTGCTTATGGTTTATATCCTGTAGGTGGAAGATTTGATGACAATTCTTTCCAAGCAATTAACGGAATTTCCTTTGGAGCTCAAGGAAGAGGAATTACTCCAATTTTCTTAGCTTCTACCGTTGACTTTTTGCGTGCGGAAGCTTCTTTAAATGGTGGAACAGGAAACACCAATGCATTGGTTGCAGCAGGAATTCAAAAATCATTTAACAAAGTACGAAGCTTTTTAGCTTTTGCTGGATCTTACAATCCAAATGCAGTGCCATCTATTACTTTGGATGCAAACTATATCTCTATCGTTGGTACACAATTGACCAATGCATCAACAACAGCTGCAAAAATGAATATTGTGGCAAAAGAGTTTTTTGTAACTTTGTTTGGTAATGGTATAGACGCATATAATTTTTACAGAAGAACAGGATTTCCTAACGATATCCAACCTAACGTAGAACCTAATCCGGGAGGATATATTCGTTCCTTCTTGTATCCTGCTAACGAAGCAAATACCAATGCAAACATGACCCAAAAATCAACGGTTACCCAAAGAGTTTTTTGGGATAATAATCCGGAAAGTGGGTTCCCTGCTAATAATTAAAAAATTGTAATGATGAAAAAAATAGTAAAATCAAGTATCCTAATTGCATTGTTATTTATTGCTGCATGTAGCGATAACAACAATGTAGTAGACGATGTTTTTGCCAATACTACTTCGGGTGGTGTATTAAGAACCATTCAAGTAGTTAGTGCAGATATCGCAGTTGGTGAGCCTAATGCTGAATTCAATGTAATTGTAGAAGTACAAGACGCAAAAGATGGGGCATTGAGTGATAAAATTGATGTATATGCTCGCTTTAACGATAACAATAATGCCGGAGCAAATAACAGAAGCGAAACATTAATCAAAAGTATTCCTAATTCAAGTTTTATTAGTGGGAATCGTTTACCAAGAGCTGATGTTAAAGTAAGTATAAGTGAACTATTAGCTGCTTTAAACCTAACCAGTGCCCAATACTCAGGTGGCGACCGATTTGTGGTTCGTTTAGCATTGGTTATGAAAGATGGTAGAGTATTTAGCAACAACAACGGAAATGCCAATATAGTTGGAGGTAGTTACTTTAACTCTCCTTTTGTATATAATTCCAACGTAGTTTGTCCAATTAACGAAAGTTTGGCTGGAACACATACTTTCCAATCTTTTAACATGAGAAGAGGACCTAGTGCAGCTGGTGTTGCATGTGGAGGAACTATAAATGGTACCGTTACATGGACTAATACTGATGAACCTGGTGTATATGCAACCTCAGATTTATCTTTTGGCCAATTTGGAGCTTGTTGGGGAGACAGCCCTGCAACTTCAGGAAGTGCAAAAATCAAATGGTTTTGTAAAAGATTAGAAGCATTGGGAGTTGATCAATATGGCGATAGCTATACTTACACTATGGTAACAGTTTCTGGCAACCAAATGACTATCGATTGGATTAACACATACAACGACAGAGGTAGAACCATCATTACTCGTCAGGGTGGTGCCAATTGGCCAGCCATTTTCCAAACACCGTAATTTTTTAGTTAGTTATACCACTAACCACCACCGGCACTCAAGGGAGTCGGTGGTTTTTTTATATCTTTACCCCATGGAAAATCAAACAATTTTTGGTATTAGAGCTATAATAGAAGCCATTGAAAATGAAGTAACTTTAGATAAAGTTTTCTTGTTAAAAGAGTCGCAAGGAACTTTAATGAGACAGCTTTTACATCAACTTAAGCAAAACGGAATCAACTTTCAGTTTGTTCCGGAAGAAAAATTCTACAAGTTTAAAGACAAAAACCACCAAGGTGCCATGGCACAAATTGCTCCTGTAAAATTTTGGGATTTAGAAACGTTGGTGGAAAAAATAATAGCTGAAGAATCGAGTCCACTATTTTTATTATTAGATCAAATTTCAGATGCTCGAAACTTTGGTGCCATCTTGCGAACTGCTGCTAGTTGTGGAGTACATGGTATTATTGTTCCAAAGAGTGGATCCGCACCTGTAAATGCCGACACCATTAAAACCAGTGCCGGTGGTATTTTTCATGTACCAATTTGTAAAGTAGACCATTTAAAAGATGCCTTATTTTATTTGCAAGGGTCAGAAGTAGCCATTTTTGCAGCAACAGAAAAGGCAGAAATCAATATATACCAAGCCAACTTTAACCAACCTATGGCAATCATCATGGGAAGTGAAGATAGAGGCATCAACCCTACCCTACTAAAAGTGATTGAACATAAAGTAAAATTACCTATGTTCGGTAAAATAGCATCTTTAAATGTTTCCGTGGCTTGTGGAGCTATTTTGTATGAAGTGATTAGACAACGACAGGTGTAATGAAAATTTCAATAACTATCAAAATTAAATAATTACAAAATTCAATCCCTTTCTTTTTTTACATAATCGTAAACCACTTTAATTGAAGTAGTAAAATAGGATGCTATTTCCTCCTCTGGTTTTGGTTTTGGCTTGAAATTCCCGTTTTCGTCAAAATGTTGCATAAATGGGTCTAATTCCGGGTTAAAATCTGGTTTTTCCCAATCGTATACCGGTACTTTTTGGTATTCCTTCATAGGAAAAGCAAAAGTGGAAAAAAACCCAACCAAGAAACCAGCCAAATGTCCTTCCCACGACATCCCGTCTTTTACATTCGGAAAAATATACCAAATCATTCCTCCATAAAACATTACAATTGATAAGGACAATGCCACAAGCCTGTAATGCTTGGTTTGAATTCCTTTAAAAAATAAAAAACTTACTAAAAAGTAAATAAAACCACTTGCTCCAATATGGTAACTTTCTCTTCCTATGAACCAAGTTACCAATCCGGTTGCAAAAAAACCTATCCAAATTACTTGACTACTTACTGAGCGATAAAAAAATCGCAATGCCATTAACAAAACTAAAAGCGGGATAGAATTATTCCATAAATGTTCTAACGAACCATGAATAAAAGGACTGCAAAATATTCCCCTTAAACCCAACAAGGTTCTAGGTAAAATTCCCCATTCAAACTGATCTATCCAAAACCGAATTTGCACCCAATATCCCACCCAAATTGCCAATACTGACAACAATGGAATTAAAATGACGGATGGTGATAAAGCAGTGTTTTTGTCCAAAACTATATTTTTTAAAATGTAAAATCAAAGATCAAACCAATAAAACAAAAATGCAAACTTGTCATAAATATGTATCTTTATGCCATGAATAATATCCCGCTTGCCGAACGTTTACGCCCTCAGAATTTAGACCAATACATTGGCCAGAAAAAACTAATTGGTCCTCATGGAATACTACGAAAATCTGTAGAGAAAGGAATCATTCCAAGCATGATTTTTTGGGGACCACCAGGTACCGGAAAAACCACATTGGCACAAATTATTGCCCAAACTTCCCAACGACCATTTTATGTGTTAAGCGCCATCAATAGCGGGGTAAGTGCCGTTAGAGAGGTAATAGATAAAGCCAAAAAAGACACTGGACTTTTTACTGCTAAAAATCCCATTTTGTTTATTGATGAAATTCATCGTTTTAGCAAATCTCAACAAGACTCCCTTTTGGCAGCGGTAGAAAAAGGTTGGGTAACATTAATTGGTGCCACAACTGAAAATCCAAGTTTTGAAGTCATCCCAGCTTTATTGTCAAGATGTCAGGTATATATTTTAGAAGCCTTTGCAAAAGATGATTTAGAAGCTTTATTACATCGAGCAATTACAGACGATGAGATGTTAAAATCAAAGCAATTGGTTTTAAAACAAACTGAAAGTTTGCTAGCAATTTCTGGTGGAGATGCCCGAAAATTATTAAACTCTTTAGAATTGGTGGCATTAAATGTTGATAATGGTACCGAAATTACCAATACCATAGTTCAGGAGATTGTTCCGAAAAAACTAGCCAATTTTGACAAGAATGGAGAAAACCACTACGATATCATCTCAGCCTTGATTAAATCCGTTAGAGGAAGCGACCCTAATGCTGCTGTATACTGGCTGGCCAGATTGTTAGAAGGTGGAGAAGATGTTAAATTTATAGCCCGAAGATTACTCATTTTAGCTGCGGAAGATGTTGGTTTGGCCAATCCAACCGCATTGATTTTAGCCAACAATACCTTTCAGGCAGTACAAGTAATTGGACATCCGGAAAGTGGAATATTGTTGAGCGAATGTATCATTTATTTGGCTACTTCTCCCAAAAGCAATTCGGCTTACATGGCAATTAACCAAGCCCAACAGTTGGTACAAAAAACAGGTGATTTGCCTGTGCCATTACATTTACGAAATGCCCCAACCAAATTAATGAAAGAAATTGGTTATGGCGAAAACTATGCTTATGCCCACAACTATACTAATAATTTTGTAGAACAAGAATTTTTACCTAACTCATTAGAGGGTACTGCTTTGTATCAACCCGGAAACAACTCAAGAGAAAAAGAACTAGAAAAATTCATTGAAAATAGGTGGAAGGACAAATACCGCTCTAAATAAAACTAATAAAAAAAGCCCACAATTTTACTGTGGGCTATCCTTTTTATTTTTGTTTTCCTTCTTTTTTCTTCTCTCTTTTCTGCTGCATCTCCCCTCTTTTTTCTTGTATTTTTTCGCGATTCTCTTTTTTAATGGCTTCCCATTTTTCTTTTTGCTCTGGAGTTAAAATTTTATCCATCTCCGCTTTAAAAGCTTTTCTCTCCTTCATTTTTTCACGCATTTTTGCCCTACGTTCTTCCATATCAGCCTTTCTAGCTTCTGATTGTTTGGCCAACAATTCTTTTACTTGTTTTTTTTGATCGTCTGATAATTGTAGTTCAGCCGACATACGCTCTGTCATTTTTTCTACCCTAACTTCTGCATTCATTGGTTGCTGACCTTCTCTTTTTTGAGCAAATGCCATACTTGTTAACATTAATGCTCCAATCAATACTTGTTTCATTGCTACTTTATTAAATAGTTATAATACTAAGACCATAACCAAAATCAAAGTTTTATTCTTTCACAAAATTTTAAGAGCATCTTCTATCTCACAAAAAAACTATCTACATATAAATAACTATATTCGCAAACGAAACATTTTGGTATTTGATGCTACAAATACTGTAATTAATTTATCTCAACATGAAAAAAATAATTTTGACCCTAGTGGTTATTTGTTCCTTGCTTCCAAATGTTTTGAAAGCAGATGAAGGAATGTGGTTTTTAATGCATATCCAACGTTTAAACCAACGTGACATGCAAAAAATGGGCTTGCAGTTA
>CAZAHJ010000078.1:0-6368 GCA_964485115.1 uncultured Flavobacterium sp. | reverse complement strand
AGCGGTTTTTTTATGGTTTCAGATAAGAGATTATTTTTTTACAATCATAAACTCACTTCTTCTGTTTTGAGCGTGTTGTTCTTCGGAGCAGTTTTCTTTACAATCTGCAATTGGTTCGGTTTCTCCAAAACCTTTACCGGAGATTCTTTCTTTAGCAATTCCTTTAGAGATGATGTAAGCCACGGTTGATTTGGCTCTTCTGTCAGAAAGGTTTAAGTTATAGTTATCGCTACCACGGTTATCGGTATGTGATTTGGCAAATATGACCATTTCAGGATGATCGTTCATTACTTTCACAAGTTTGTTTAATTCAGCAGCACCTTGTTCGGTAATATTACTTTGGTTAAACTCAAAGAAGATTGGGTTTAAAATCACTTGTGTTTCGGTAATGATTACCTCTATTGGGTTTAATTTGGCATCTACCTTAGCTGTTGGACCTTTGCTTGCAGCTACTTCAAAAGCTCCCGGGTCAAAGCCTTCACTTTGGGCTTGTACACTAAAAGCTTGGTTACAAGCTACGTAAAAAGTAACTTCTCCTTTGGCGTTGGTAGTAGCAGTTTCCAGGATGTTTTTCTTGGCATCTACCAAAGTAACTTTGGCATTAGAAAGAATGGCCCCTGTTTTGGCATTGGTTACCACCGTGGTAATTTCTACGCCACAAATAGGTGTTACCACATAAATATTATCTACCCCTGCACGGTTAGACGATACAAACCCTACGTTTTCGGTAGTGTAAAACGAAAACGCAAAATCGTCTTGTTCAGAGTTTACCGGTTTGCCTAAGTTGGTAGCTTCTTGCTTGGCCATGTCGTACGCAAACACATCGTATCCACCAAAACCTTGACGACCGTTAGAGGCAAAGTACAAGGTTTTGTTATCAGCAGAGATAAACGGAAAACTTTCATCTGCTTCGGTGTTGATGTTTTTTCCTAGGTTTTGAGGCTCTCCTACACTTCCATCAGCATTTACAGCAGCTTTCCAAATGTCAATACCTCCTTGTCCGCCTTCTCTGTTAGAAGAAAAGTACAATGTTTTGCCATCAGCACTCAAGCATGGGTTGGCAGTAGAAAAGTTGGTACCGTTGATAGATAGTGGTTCAATTCCTCCCCAACCATTGGCTGTTTTTATGGCTTTGTACAAATGTACTTGTCCTTGCTTGCTGTTGCTAGCTTTGTCTTTTTCAAATGCTTTTTCTCTAAAAGAAGAAGACGCAAAATACATGGTGTTGCCATCTTTAGAAAAAGTTACCGGTCCATCGTGATCGGCTGCATTGATAGATGCAGTAAGCTCTGGAGAGGCAAAAGTAAAATCTTGTGCATTAAAACTAGCTTGGTATACATCGGTATAAGGCTGTTTGTCCCAACCGTAGGTTCTTCTTTGGGTATTTCTGGAGGAAGTAAAGTAACCTATTCCTTGTTGCAGTACCATGGCAAAGTCGTTTTTATCAGAGTTGAGGTTGGCCTCTTTTACCTCATACTTTTGTTGTTTGCTAAGTAGTGCATTTAAGTAATTCGGATTTTCTTTAAATGCTTTTGCTCTTTGGTCGTTAGGCGCTTTTGCAGCAAACTTTTGCATTTGCTTTTGAGCTTCTTGGTGTTTTCCTTGTGCTTTAAGCATTTGCGCATAGCGATAGTAGGTTTCGGCATCTTGGTCGGTTTCTACAGCCTTGGCATACCATTTGGCAGCTTCTGCGGTGTTGAATACCTGGTAGTACGATTCTGCTAGTTGCTTGTACACATACGCAGAAGCGTTGCTACCTTCGGTTAATTTTAAATATTCGTTAGCTGCTGCCACGTATTCTAATCGCTGAAAGTGTTTGTCGGCTTTTTTAGTGGCATTGCTTTGTCCGTATAACGAGGCACCTAACAAGAGGCATGTGATGCAATGTAGGGTGATATAGGTTTTTTTCATTTTTAGTAATGTTTTTAAGATTAGAAGTAACGTGAAGAACGAGATACTCTCTTTGGAAAGTTCACATCAAAAAGCAAGATAATCTCATGCGAGGCAGGAGTAGATGCTCTTAAATCAGAAACGATATGGTCATAAGCATATCCTATCTTCAAGCTTGGCGTAATTTGGTACCCTACCATGGCACCAAAGCTGTCTTGTAATCGGTAGGTAGCTCCTATCTCAAAAATTTCATTAAACAAAAAGTTGGTAGACACATCAAAAGATACCGGAGCACCAAAGGCTGTTTTTACCATTCCGAAGGGTTTGAACTTTAAATTTGGATTCAAATCAAACACATAACCACCGGTTAAGAAGAAGTGCTGGGTTTCTGATCCAAAACGCATTCCGTTGTAGTTTAAATGCACCGAGTTTAACATATTTGGCATAGAAAACGCCACATAATAGCGATCGGTGTAGTAAAACAATCCTGCTCCAATATTTCCGTATACATTACTGGTGTTTTCAGCAAAAGCCGGGTCGTTAGGATCCGGTACAAAGCCATTGCCAATTTCACTAAATAATCCTACTTGGTGAAAGGTAGCACCTGCTTTGATACCAAAGGCCAAACGATGCTCTCCTCCTAGGTTTAAGGTATAAGAAAAGTCTGCATATACATTCTGTTCTTTTACCGGACCTATTTGATCAGAAATAAACGACAAACCTAACCCCACGTTTTTCCCCACCGGAGAGTGTCCGGAAAAGGTCATCGTGGTAGGAGCTCCTTGAATCTCTACCCATTGTTTTCGGTACAACAATCCAAAAGCAAGGTTTTCCTTGCTTCCTGCATAAGCAGGATTGATTACGTTCATGTTGTACATATATTGGGTGTAATGAGGGTCTTGCTGGGCTTGGGTGTTTAGTATCCCAAGCAATAACACAGCTGTGGTAATAATTATTTTTCTCATTGCTTGTTTGTTCTCTTTTAGTTAGATTTTCTTATCGCTCTCTGTTGATGTAGATCCATCCGGTTTTGGTTTCACCTACCAGCTCTACTGCATAGTAGTAGGTTCCATCAGGTAATTCTGCTCCGTTATTGGTTTGTCCGAACCACTCATCTACATAGTTAGTTTTGCTGTATACTTCTTTTCCGTAACGGTTGTAAATGGTTAATTTCACCACACCAAATCCGGATAGGTCAAAGTTGTCATTTTTACCATCTCCATTTGGAGAAATTCCTTTTTGTATGGTACAGTTAATAAGCGTTACTGCTACTGACTGCTGGGCAGAACATCCGTCAGAGGAGGTCACAATTATTTGGTATACTCCTGTGGTACTTACCGCAACCGTTGCACTTGTACCAATAACAGCATTGCTTGCATTTAACCACTGGTAAGTAGCTCCCGCAGGGGCATCGGTTACGCTTAACTCATAGACGGTTCCGTTACATCCTTGGGTTACGTTAAAACTTGGTCCTTGGTTTACTACAATGGTCAAAATAGCTGTAGTGGCACACTGACCAGCTGTTGGAGTAAAGGTATAGGTAGTGGTAGCTTGGTTATTCAAAGCTGGACTCCATGTACCAACAATGCCATTTAAAGAAGTAGTTGGCAAAGCATTCAATGCTCCTCCTACACAAACTGGTGCTACTGCATCAAAAGTTGGAGTAATGTTCGGGTTTACTGTAATAGTCATGGTAGCGGTTACCGCACACTGACCGGTATTAGGAGTAAAGGTATAGGTAGTGGTAGCTTGGTTATTCAAAGCTGGACTCCATGTACCAACAATGCCATTTAACGAAGTGGTTGGTAAAGCAGGCAAAGTACCTCCTGCACAAATCGCAGAAACCTGCGTAAAGGTTGGGGGGATATTGTTTGACAATACGGTAATAGTCAAAGTAGCTGTAGTTGCACACTGACCCGAATTTGGTGTAAAAGTATAAGTAGTAGTGACTTGGTTGTTCAATGCCGGTGACCAGGTACCAACAATACCATTCAACGAAGTAGTTGGCAAGGCAGATAAATTAGCCCCTGGACAAATGTCGGCCACTGGGTCAAAGGTTGGGATGGTAGGGGTTAATATGGTTACAATAGTTGATCCTGTAATGGTACATCCAGAATTATTAATTGTAACTTCATAAACACCTGCTTGCGAAACAGTTATACTACTTGTGGTATCAGGTAATGGATTATTATCCAAGGTCCAACTATAGGTAACTAAAGCAGGGTCATAATTCTGAGCGGTAATACTAATAGTACTCGAAGAATTCTGACAAATATCTAAAGTTGCAGGCATGTCGAACTGAGGAGTTAAATCTTGAACTACTAAATCAAAGCTTAAAACTGTAAAACATGGTTCTCCGTTTCTAACCAAACGCACATAAATTGTTTGTGTTGGAGTTATATTGGTGTAAGCTGTTGGATTGGTAATAGGATTCACATTAAAAGTTGCATCATCATCAGATAAGTAATAGCTAAATGTGTAATTACCAGTTAATGGAGCTAACATAGCTGCTTCATTGGTAGTTAAATCAAAGGTAGAAACTCCACTAGCATTACAAACAATTAAGTTAGATGGAGTTCCTGCTTCAATTAAGTTATAATATTCAATACTGATATTAGCAGAGTTAGTACATGGAGTATTTATATATTGAACATTTACGGTGTAAGTGCCAGATTCCGTAACGGTTAAAGTAGGGCCAGTTTGAGCTGGATTAAAATTCTCTCCATTTCTTTGCCAATTAAAATTAAATTGAGCAGGATTTAATTCGGTATCTAATACAATACTATCTCCTGGACATAATGCAGTTCCATCAGATATTAATAAATTATTACCTAACTCAATATTTCCAACATTGAAACTATTCGCTTTAAGAAACACTGCGGAATCATAGGCTGTATCACTTCTGTCTTGAATGACCAATTTAATTCTATAATTCTGTTGTGGAATTACATTTGCTTGAATCTGCATCGGTACGGTTACCCCATTAAAGTTTATAGGAGCTGCATTAGGATTTATTCCATTTACTCCATAAAAGGTTCCAAAAAATTGCGGATTTACAGAAGGACATCCTGTGTTATATAGCTGGTCTCTAATAGTTACTACTGAAATAGGATCGGTTGTACCTGGAACTAGAGCCAAGTTTTGCCAAATAGTTGGATTGCCATTTGCGTCTAGTTGAGTTACGAAAAATGCAAATGAATCTGAAAAGGCACATTGGAATGTTCCATATTCATCAGAAGCAAATAAAAAATCAAAAGTAAATTGACTTGCCAAAGGCACAAAATCAAACTGAACCCAAGTTGCATTTTGATATGTGGATGGTGTAATCACAGAATTTAAATAGGTTGTTAGTTGAGGGTCGTCACCCCATCCAGTAACTGTATCGCTCAAAATTGAATTATTTGGGCCTTGAATACTTGTTGTAAATCCAGTACTTAATACAATTCCCTCAGTAAATGGGAAAGATACACCTGGGGTATTAAAATAACCAATACCACTTTGGGCAGATAAAGGTGTATTTAAACCTGTACCTGTTCTCCATTGAATATTAGATATTGTCGCACAGTTGGAGTTCAAGAAAACATCTTCTATCAACTGAGGAACAGTGTAAGTAGTAACATTACCAATAATTGGAGGGCCTGGGGTTCCTATACAAATATTAAATGTGGTAGTCTCTGCTGTATTGGAAGCAGAGTAAACTCTTATGAAATAAGTTTGCCCTACTACATAATTTTGAAAGAAACTATCGTTAGGATCAGAACAAAATAAATTAACTAAGGCTCCACATGTTCCTGAATAAACAGCGTGGTTTAAATTTGTGGTAGACCCCTGTACATTAATTAATGCTATGGTATGTCTTGTACTTGTAGCAATAAAACTATACCAAACGTCATTATTAATAGAACCAGTACAAGGAGTAATTGGTTGTGCTGAAGCAGTTGCTCCAATTACAGTGCCTGCAGTAGTTTGAGTACAGAATAAAGTATTATTTACAGGCACATTAATGGCCGAAATACATTCGTCATTAGATATTAAGGTTATAAATTGGAATGGTCCTTTCCAAGCACTTAAATCGTTCGTTGCGGCATTACAAATAGAACGCACATAAAATTGGTAAATAGCACCAGAATTTAATTCGGTTGCTGTATATGGGTTATTTGATGTAACAATTCCGCTAGTTACATTTAATGCTGGGTTAGGTCCTGGACCGCCTAATTGAACTACATATACTTCCCATTGAGTAGCTGTACCAGTTTCTGTCCAACTTAGCTGAGCTGAGTTAATAGTGATATTAGTTGCATTTTGGTTTTGTGGTTTAGGACATGTCGGTGGGGTACAATTTCCAATTCCGGTATATAACGTGGTGTTTTGATTCCCTTCTCCAGGCAATTTGGTATAAATGTCTTCATTAAATGGATCATTGATCACCAATCCAATTTGTGCAGGGTTAGTTCCACCTGCATTCCAGAATACTTCAA
>CAZAHJ010000077.1:1892-6529 GCA_964485115.1 uncultured Flavobacterium sp. | reverse complement strand
ATTCTTCCGAATCAATTAATTCATTATTGGCTTTATACAAGGATGGAAAAATTCATTTACAATTGCCTGAAATAAGTAATTATCAAGTGAGTTTATTTGATTTATCTGGTAGAATGATGAATCAATGGAGTGTTTCTAATGAACGAATTTTCAGCATAGATATTCCAAACTTAAACCCTCAAATATATTTGCTATATGTTATGGATAGTAACGGAAAATTGTTTCAACAGAAATTACAAGTCCAGCCATAAAAACAACATATAATTGCTTACAAAAGTTGTCAAGAAGTTTTTTATATCTTTTGGCAACTTTTTTTTTACTCCTGTTTAAATGGAGTAATTTTGCGAAACTAAACAATAACAATACATGAATCCTAACTACACACAACTACAAGATTTTGTTACACAAGTCAGAAGAGATATTCTTCGAATGGTACATGCAGTAAATTCAGGTCACCCAGGGGGTTCTCTTGGATGTTCGGAGTTTTTTGTGGCAATGTACCAACACATTTTAAAGCACAATACTAATTTTAGTATGGATGGTAATGGAGAAGACTTGTTCTTTTTATCAAACGGACATATTTCTCCTGTTTTTTATAGTGTTTTGGCAAGAAGTGGGTATTTTTCAGTAGAAGAATTATCTACTTTCAGAAAATTAAACACTCGTTTACAAGGACATCCAACTACGCATGAAGGCTTACCTGGAGTAAGAATTGCCTCTGGTTCGTTAGGACAAGGAATGTCGGTTGCTATTGGTGCAGCTTTATCTAAAAAACTAAATAACGATACCCAAATAGTGTATTCTTTGCACGGAGATGGAGAATTACAAGAAGGACAAATTTGGGAAGCAGCCATGTATGCAGCTGCAAAAAAAGTAGATAACTACATTGCAACCATTGATTACAACGGACAACAAATTGATGGACCTACCGAAGAAGTACTTTCCCTTGGAGATTTAAAAGCTAAGTTTTTAGCTTTTGGTTGGGAAGTAATAGAAATCAAAGAAGGGAACCAATTACAAGCCATTATAGAGGGAATGGCACTAGCAAAATCAAAAACCGGAAACGGAAAACCAGTTGCAGTATTATTGCATACCGTAATGGGTAATGGTGTTGACTTTATGATGCATACCCACGCTTGGCACGGAAAAGCTCCAAACGATGAGCAATTAGCCAAAGCTTTAGAACAAAATCCGGAAACTTTAGGAGATTATGGAGTGGCAACTCCAAACGCAAAACATGTACATACCAATTGGGAAATTAAAAATAATGGTGAATTTACTATGCAAATTCCGACAGACGGAATAGCTAGTTTAAATACCGGAAGCAAAGATACTCGCTCTGGATTTGGTGCCGGTTTAACTGAATTGGGGCAAAAAAATGAGAAAGTAGTAGCATTATGTGCTGATTTGATTGGCTCTTTAAAAATGGAAGATTTTCAAAAAAATCATCCGGAAAGATTTTACCAAATTGGTATTGCAGAAGCCAATATGATGGGAATTGCAGCTGGATTAACCATTGGAGGGAAAATTCCGTTTACTGGGACATTTGCTAATTTTTCTACAGGAAGAGTGTATGACCAAATCAGACAATCTATCGCATATTCTGGTAAAAATGTAAAAATATGTGCATCTCATGCTGGTTTAACTTTAGGAGAAGATGGGGCAACACACCAAATTTTAGAAGATATCGGTTTGATGAAAATGTTGCCTGGAATGGTAGTAATCAATCCTTGTGACTACAACCAAACCAAGGCGGCCACCATAGCAATTGCAGATTATGATGGTCCTGTTTATTTGAGATTTGGCAGACCATCTGTAGCCAACTTTACTCCAGCAAACCAAACTTTTGAAATTGGCAAAGCTTTGCATTTAATAGAAGGAACGGATGTGACCATTTTAGCAACTGGTCATTTGGTATGGGAGGCATTATTGGCTGCAGAAAGTTTGAAAAAGCAAAGTATTCATGCAGAAGTAATTAACATCCACACCGTTAAACCTTTGGATGAACAAGCTATTTTAACTTCTGTAGCAAAAACAAAATGTGTGGTTACAGCTGAAGAACACAATGTGTTAGGTGGCTTGGGAGAAAGTGTTGCCAGATTATTATCGCAAAACACCCCTACTCCTCAAGAATTTGTTGGTGTAAAAGACAGTTTTGGTGAATCTGGAACTCCTGCTCAACTAATGGAAAAATATGGCTTGAATGCACAAGCAGTGGAAGCTGCTGCTAAAAATGCAATCTCAAGAAAATAATAAATTTAACATGCATAAAAAAGGAACCTAATTGGTTCCTTTTTTTTACTTAAAACGCAAATTTTTGGAGGGTATCTTTTCGCATGATTTTTCCTGTTGCTGTTTCTTCAAAGTGTTTTACAAAATGAATTTCTTTAGGTTTTTCATATTTATCCAGACATTCAAAAATTTCATTTTCAATAGTAAAAGGCTCTCCTTCTATCATCATTACAAGTTTCTCTCCTAGTATTGGATCAGGTTGTCCTGCCACAAAATATCTTCTCGGAATTTTAGTTGCTAATTTTTCTTCAATTTGTTCAGGAATTAATTTAATTCCACCGCTGTTTACAACATTATCTACTCTACCCAACCATTTAAAGTGATTTTCGTTTACTAATTCGATTAAATCGTTGGTGATTAATTTCACTTCAATCAAATGCGGAGCTTCTACTTCCAAACACTGCAATTCGTTTTGTGTAATTTTGATATTTGGAAAAACAGTAAAAGATTCCTCACCAATTTTTCTGGCTGCAATATGTGATACGGTTTCCGTCATCCCATAGGTTTCAAAAACTTCAATTGGCAAAGCTCTTAAAGCATCTACCAAAGGCTTGGTTATTTTTGCACCTCCCACAATTAACTTCTTCACTCTTCTTAATTCCTCCAAACTATACTGTGCTTGCATAGGTACCATTGCTGCAAAATCATACACTCCTTCAGTTCTTTTTAATGGATGAGAACTTGGTGCCACAAAATCCATATCTAACCCCAAAATAAATGCTCTGATAAACATCATTTTTCCAGCAACATATTTTACTGGCAAACATGCCAAAGCTTTGTCTCCCGGTTTGATTTTAAAAAAATCTCCCGTAGCTAAAGCAGAATTTACCATAGACTGTTTGGATATTATAATCACCTTAGGTACACCAGTAGTTCCCGATGTGGTCATCTCTAAATAGGGTTTGTCATCAAACCAATCAATTAAAAACTCTCCAACTGGTTTTTCATAAGGTTCGCCTTCTTTGATAAAGCTATAAGCTACTCTACATAAATCTTCTCTATCTAAATGAAAACCATTTAATTTGAACTTATTATGAACGCTTTTGTAATGAACAGTGTTTTCGGTCTCCATAAATAATATAATTTCGATACTTTAAGGTAAATATACATAAACCTATTGATTTTAAAAATAGGTTAATTGATGAAATATGATAACGAAATCGTTAAAAGGTCTCCTGCAAGTGAGTTAGAGGATTCTTCCAATGATATTTCTTATGAAAAATAAGAAGGATTGGAATAAAGATTAGTATCGGAAAAAAGATTTCAAAGCCAACACTGGGCTCTGATACATCTCTTAATACCGAGTTAGTTTGTAAGGCAGTCCAATCAGCAGTAATTAACAAAGCTGCCCAAATATTGTTTGCTGCATGAACTCCTAAAGCCAATTCCGTGCCTTCGTCCATTACAGTCATATATCCTAAAAACAAACCCATACCGATATAATAAACCATTACGATACTTCCCATTTTTGCAACTTCCGGGTTAAAGTAATGCAATCCTCCAAAAAGAACAGCTGTAAATACCAATGGCAATACACGATTTCTGAATAATACACCAAAACCTTGCATCAAATATCCTCTAAAAATTAATTCTTCTGCAGATGTTTGGAATGGCAATAACAAAAAACTAACCAAAACTAAAAGCAAAAAAGGTTGCCATTGAAATTGCACCACATAATCTTCAGGTACCGCAAAATAACCTATCACAATACTGGTTACAGATACCAATGTCCAAATACCAAAAGCAAAGAAAACCCTCTTCCAATCTATTGTATCTCTAGATGTAATAATGGATAAAAATGATTGACGATGAATCCATTTCACCATGAAATACAATGCAATTAGGCCAAAAATAAAAGTTAATATGACTAATGATAACGTAAGGTTTAAATCCAAATATGTCATCATGTCAAATTGGTTGGTAGGAAAATCATCTCCATTCAAATAACTTGCATAAAAGACCGATAATAACAACGGAATACTACCTAATTGCGAAACTATGAACACAACCAAAATACCTACCAGATACTTCCAAAAAGGTTTTGGATCGTGTAAAGCTTTTTGAAAAAACATAACCTTAAATTTAATGCAATTAGTCAAAAAAAAACGACTTTTGTTACAAAATTATCTATAATGTTAAAAGTACTTCACAACAACCGATGTACGAAATCAAGAGAGGCTATCAAAATCTTAGAGGATTTAAAAATTCCTTTTGAAGTTGTTAATTATTTGGCCAACCCATTATCTAAAGAAGAGATAAACCAAATTAATCAACTTACAATGAAACCATTAATTGATATGGTTAGGATTAATGAATCCATTTGGAAAAAAGATTATAAAGGTGAG
>CAZAHJ010000077.1:0-1882 GCA_964485115.1 uncultured Flavobacterium sp. | reverse complement strand
AATGACCAGCGAACAGCTTTTATCAACTTTAGAGAAACACCCTATATTAATAGAAAGACCATTGGTGTACTCTGAAAAATTTGCATTAGTAGCTCGCCCTCCTCAAAAGATTTTGGATTTTTTAAACTCTTTTTAACATTGCTTTGGCATTCAAGGCAATAGGATACCAATAGCTTTGTGGCTTAAATTTTCAAAATACAATGCTTAAAAAATTCTTTTTTCTGTTTTTTGTAGGTGTCTTAATATCTAATGCACAAGCACCTAAGATTACGGTTACCGGCAAAGTGGTTGATAAAGATTTGAACCAACCATTAGAGTATGCAACCATAGTATTTAAAAAACCAGGACAATCACAACCATTAGCTGGGGGAATTACAGATAATAAAGGAGAGTTTTCTATAGAAGTAACCGTTGGAACTTACGATGTATTTGTAGAATTCATATCATATAAAACCACCTTATTAAAGCAACAAAAGATTGCTTCCAATACCAATTTAGGAGCTATTGGTTTGGTGGAAGACACCCAACAATTGGCAGAGGTAGAAATTAGAGCAGAAAGAACTTCGGTAGAAATGAAGTTAGACAAAAAAGTATACAATGTAGGACAAGACTTGATGGTAAAAGGCGGAACTGTGAGTGATGTTTTGGATAACGTTCCATCCATTTCGGTAGATGCAGAAGGAACCATTAGTTTGAGAGGTAATGAAAATGTGAGAGTTTTAATTGATGGCAAACCTTCAGGATTAGCCGGAATTAATGTAGCTGATGCTTTGCGATTGATTCCAGCAGATGCCATTGAAAAGGTAGAAGTGATTACCAATCCATCTGCTCGTTACGATGCCGAAGGTGGTGCTGGTTTGATCAATATCATTTTAAAGAAAGGTAAAATTCAAGGTTGGAATGGGGTATTGACCTTAAATACTGGAGAGCCTGATAATCACGGAATTTCTGCCAATGTAAATTACAAAACCAAACATGCCAATTTTTTTACTACACAAGGTTTGAATTACCGTGATAATCCGGGAAACTTTTTATTTGATACGGAATATCTAAACCCCGATGGTTCTACCCAAAGATTTATCAACGAAAGAAGAACCACCCAAAGAATTAGAAAAAGTTACAATGGAAATTTTGGTGTGGAATTGTTTTTAGGAAAAAACACTACATGGACCAATACATTTACCTACAGTAGAAACAAAGGATTTGATTATAGTGATGTCAATTTTTTTAATTTAAATGCACAAGGTGAACAAACAGGAGTAAGAAGTAGAAGAAACTCTGGTACATCTCCATCTGAGAACAGAGAAATTGCTACCAACTTAATCCATAAGTTCAAAAAAGATGGCCATCAGTTGTTTATTGATGCCTTAATTTCAGACAATGTAGATGATGATTTTACCAGAATTTGGGATTCCAATCCAATTATTAATAACCAAAGAGTTTTTAACGATAGAACACAAAAAAGAAGTTTTGCAGCCTTAGATTACGTATTACCTATTGGCAAAAACAGTAGGTTTGAAGCAGGTTACCGAGGAGACTTTTTAGAAAATACTAACGATTTTTTAGCAGAAGAATTCATCAATAATACTTGGACCAACAACACCAATTTTTCAAATGTATTTGAATACAAAGAAAAAGTAAATGCATTATACATGCAATTTGGTTCAAAAATTACTGAAAAAATAAACTTTTTGGCTGGTCTGCGTTGGGAAGATTCTAACATTGACGTAAATCAACTCACTACAAACGATTTAAATAACAAAAGATATAGCAACTTTTTCCCTAGTTTCTTCTTGAACTATGAGTTTAGTGAAACCGAAAGTGCTACTATTAGTTACAGTAGAAGAATCCATCGTCCGAGAGGAAGATTTTTAAACCCTTT
>CAZAHJ010000076.1:0-6555 GCA_964485115.1 uncultured Flavobacterium sp. | reverse complement strand
CCATTAACCAATGCTACCAATGCCACCATTCAAACCCATTGGCAAAATACCGGAACCGGAACCGGTTTGTTGTTGTGGAATCCAAACCAGGAGACAGGAATGCAAACCGGACAAGGAATTGCCAATATTTATCGCTTTGGTTCTCCTGCAGCAGGTTGGAATGCTATTACCAATACCACTACAGAACCATTATTTGGAAACGGGGTGAACCATGCTTTTTTGGTGTTTGCAACTGCCCCTGCAAACGAAACCAACGTAACCGCAGCTGCACAAGCAACCACGTTACGACCTACCGGAAATTTAAGAGTTGGAGATGTGGCCCATGCCAATTTACCGGCTAATACCTATAGATTATTAGGCAATCCGTATGCAAGTGCCTTAGATATTGGTTTACTGAAATCGCAAAATCCTGGTGCCTTTGGTAACTTTTGGTTATTAGATCCTAATTTAGGAGAGTTTGGGGGTTATGTTACTTACAATGGGACTGCGTTTGCCCCAAGTACTAATTCTAATCCAGCCCATACATATAGTACCAATAACACTAGAATTGAAAGCGGACAAGCATTTTTTGTTCGACCTTCTGCAGTAGCTACTTTTACTTTTAGAGAGTCGCAAAAAGCAACTAATGTTGCATACAGTATGGCTAAACCTGCTACCATTTCCACCAATTCTTTTACAGGAATTAGGGCTAATTTGTACAAAACTGTCAACCAAAATCCGATAATTACAGACGGAATTTTAGCAATTTTTGATCCCAACGAAACCAACGAAGTAAACAAAAACGACTCCAGAAAGTTTACCAACAACAATGAAAACATCATGTTCCGAAACAACAATATAAGTTTATCTATCGAAAACAGAGCTTTGCCTTTGTCCCAAGAGGAACTTTTGATGCGTTTAACCAATACAGTTGCAAATCAGAACTACCAATTGCGTTTGTTTACAGAAAACTATACCAATACCATGGCACAGCCTTATTTACAAGATGCATTCAACCAACAATTAACGTTAATTCCTACAGACGGAACAGAACTGATTTATCCTTTTAACGGCATTACTTCAAGCAATGCCACACCAGACGAACGTTTTAAAATTGTTTTCCAAAATAGTCCTCTTGGAGTTAGTAACAATTCATTAGGTTCTATTGCGATATACCCAAATCCGGTAAACGAAGAATATTTTGACATCCATTTGCCTTATTTGGTTAATGAAACTCTAAGCTATGAATTATATAATGTACATGGCCAACTAATTATTCCTGTAAACCATTTAACACCGGGAGTAATAAGCCATAGAATACAAACCAAAGGTTTGGCTAAAGGCGTGTATCTGTTAAAAGTGAAAGGATCCAACCAAGATTGGAGTCAGAAAATTATTGTTAACTAATCTATTTTAATCATGAAAAACTACCGCTATACATTTTTAAAAATAGGTATATTTTGCTTATTACCCTTTGGAGTATTTGCAGAGGACGATATTGATATCCCCGGAGATGGAGGAGATCCGGCACAAGCCCCCATCTCCTATTATTGGTGGGTATTGGTTTTGGTTGCGGTTTTATATGTTTGGAAAAGTTACTATAAAAACCATCCATTGGCAGCATCTAAAGAGTAATGTTATAGCACCAAATTTGTATTGATGAAAAAAACCTGTTTGCTCTTATGTCTCTTTTGCTTTTTGCATGGCTATGGGCAGGCAGGTTTTTTTGGATCTAACGCAGGAGGTGTTATTTTATTAAGCCATAATGCAGGATCAGATTTTGCCACACGAAATTGGAATGCAAATTTAGGCAGTACACACAGTTTGTGGTTAAAAGGAGCATCGGCACATACCTTTAAAAATAGCAATAGCAATATATGTACAGCCTCTTTACACTACAGAGTATATAAGCAAGATGCAGCTCCTGGTTCTTTTTTTTCATTCAATTTAAATTTTAATTCAAACCACCCTTTTACTACATCTTCTGATATGGGGCAAATATCAAGTAACAACTTAGGTGACCAAAGATGGAGAGATTATAACCAAAATATCAACATAGCCGCCTTGGCAACTTCAAACGGCACATGGGTTTTAGAAGTGTTTTTTTCGGCAACCGGAAGTAATTCAAGTAGTTCTGGTTGTACCGATTCTTTTTTTTACAGTAATAGCGGTAATAATTACCGTATATTATTTAACATGGTTGATCACTATAATGCCTATGCATCTGCAGTGAATTTTCAAACTTGTCAAAGCAATGTCTCACCTTTTGAATTTTACAATACTTCTGGTTTTGGACTAAACCAAATTGGAGCAACTAATTTTGAAAATTTAAACTTTGGTTCTTTTTTTCAAAATTCAGGAGACTTAATACTTCAAGGTGGCGAACTTAAAACGTTTAAAGAAAATTATGCAAATGTTTGCACCCCAATTTTGTACTACCGTGTTTATCCAACCGCAAGCCCGTCAGGAGCTTTTGTACCCATTAACATTAACTTTTTTGAAAATTGTATTGGTTGTGCCAATGGGGCATTTTCATTTGGCGACCCCTGCAACACTACCGGAACATGTAACGACCAAAAATGGCAAAGTATAAATGCAAATATCAATTTAACCAACCATCCACCAGGAAATTATACCATCGAAGTTTATTTTGAAATACCCGGAAGTAATACCAACATCACATCATGCGATTTTTCGAGGTTTATAAACAATAATGGTAATAATTTTAAAGCAAACTTTACTATTTTGTCTGCAACTTCACCCATTACCACAACCCCTTAAAGCAATACTATAAAGTTGCAAATCAACAATTAAACTATTAAATTGATTATATATGAAAACCAAGTTGCCACTAATTTTTGTAGTTATCATTATTTGGTTAACTAACTTTTTTCAAGGAAATGCCCAAACGCAAAGTATTTGTGAAGGAGCATTAAAAACCTATACCGTTAATGGTCCGGGTTCAGGCCCGGTTGGTTCCACCTATAACTGGAGTTTGGTAGGTGCTAATGCTGGTAACTATGCTGGCACTACCAACTTAAGTGCCCAAACAGCCAATGCCATTACCATCAATTGGGCTTCTACACCAGCAGGAACCTATACTTTGCAAGTAATTGAAACCAACAATTCTTGTGAAGGAGATCCAGTAACACTAACTATTGTAATTACCGCACCACCAGTAGCCGGGACGATAAGCGGTACCCAAGAGGTTTGTACCGGGGCAACCACCACTTTTGCTGTTTCAGGTAACAGTGCCTCAGGGACATGGAGTTCGAGCGATACCAATGTGGCAACTGTAAACGCTTCGGGAGAGGTTACCGCCGTAGGTGCAGGTACTGCTACCATTAGTTACACAGTAGTAGGTACGGGAGGTTGTACAGATGCCGTTGCCACCAGAACAGTAACCGTAACCAACCCACCTATAGCAGGAACCATAAGCGGTACCCAAGAGGTTTGTACTTCCAATACAACCACATTTACCATAGCCGGTAATAGTGCACCTGGAATATGGAGTTCGAGCAATACCAATGTGGCAACTGTAAGTACTTCCGGAGTAGTAACCGCAGTTGCACCTGGCTCGGCAACTATTACATACACTGTAGCAGGTTTAGGAGGGTGTTCGGATGCTACCACTACTAGAGTAGTAAATGTAAATGCTGTTCCGGTTACTTCTCCAATACAATTTGATTGATAAATAACAATGTCCAACATTCGGATTAGTTTATATCGATATCAACTAATAACATGGCTGTTATGGCTATGTTCAAGTTTGCTATGGTCCCAACAAACATTGTGTGTGGGATCAGTAGCCAACTATCGGGTAGATTTTTCCGAAAACAACGGACAGGGAACAATAGGATCAACATATCAATGGGTGGTTATTTCTGCTAATTTTCAAGGAAGTATTACTCCAATCACATCAAGTGGCAACCAAATTCAAATAGATTGGAGTACTACCCCAGCAGGCACCTATGCATTAAAAGTAACCGAAACCAACCAAAGCAATTGTGTTTCTGAACAGCAACTTACAGTATTTTTAAAAGCTTTGCCATCGGTTCAATTAACCGATCAACAAGTTTGTTTGGATCCATTAACCGGAACATGGGCCAACCAAGTGGTTTTTTTTACCGGTTTTAATACCACTCAATTTTCTTTTGAATGGTTTTTAAACGGACAATTATTAGCACACCAAGGCTCGTTTTTACAAGCACAAAACCCAGGCGAATACACCGTAAAAATTACCAACAACCAAACAGGTTGTTTTACAACAGCTACTGCAACGGTAACAGCAATACCAACTTTTACCGCAACAGGTACTATTGGCAATGCTTTTGAAAACGTACAAACCATTCAAATTCAAGTAAACGGTGGCGTTGGTCCTTTTGTGTATAGTATAAACGGAGGAGCATTTCAAAGCAGCAATACTTTTACGGTTACAGGTGCAGGACAGCAAACGGTTGAGATAAAAGATGAAAATGGATGTGATATTGTTCAAACGGTTGTATTAACCCCATTAAATTATCCGAAATACTTTACCCCAAATAATGATGGAGTGAATGACCAATGGACTATTCAAGGGCTTGCCAACCAACCCGATAATAAGATTTACATTTTTGATAGGTACGGCAAGCTAATTACTCAAATTTTTCCACCATTTCAGGCTTGGGACGGTACTTTTCAGGGGCAGCCATTACCAGCAACCGACTATTGGTTTGTATTGGAATATATGGATACAAATAACGAAAAACAAACCTTTAAATCGCATTTTTCGTTGTTGAGGTAGTTATATTTTTTATGGTTTCCGCTAGTCGATTATCGACTCAACTTTTTAATTAGTTAATTTGAAAAGGATTTTTCGACCACCGACTCAACGCTTCAACAATTAAACGCATAAACAAATAAACACCTCTTGTCAGGTCGAGCGGAGTCGAGACCCTTTTGCAATGACAAAATGCTTCTTCCGACCTTCGACAACCGATTTTCGATTTTCGCTGCTCGACTCAATCCTTCGGCATGCTCAGGGCAGGCTTTTCAACGACTCAACAATTTTCGACCACCGACTAATGATTTTCGCTTTTCGCTTTTCGAAAGACGACTTATTTCATCAACCTTAAACCTTAAACTTTTCTATCAACCATCAACTAATCTTCGCTGGTCGAACATCGACGGTCGAAAGTCGACTAAACACATAAACAATATTCCCCTTACATTTTTTTAACCCCTTAACACCAAATTATTTAGAAATAATTAAATAGATTTGAAATATCCTTTTTATGAATGTTTAAACAAAACTACATGAAACAATTTTTACAACTAACAAGGCAGTATTCCCTACTCGTACTGCTTTTATTAACGATGAATGTGGGGTGGGGGCAGACTTATTATGATATGTCTTCTGGAAATTACAGTCAGGATTTTAATAACATAACAAGTTTACCTACTAATTTTAGTACTGTTGGAATTTTATCTACTGGCACTATTCCTGTTGCAACGAGAACAACAACAGCTTCTACGAATTCATTAAGCGTAGTTGGATCTGGAGCCGCTGTTGGTATAGATGTTTCACCATCAACTAGATTAACATTTTTAACAACTGGGTCAACAGACAATTCCACTGCAATTGCTGTAGATTTAAATTTAAACTTTACCTCAAGAGTTGTAGGAACATTAAGTTATGATGTGTCAACAATTTTCAATTCATCAGGAAACAGAACGGTAACTTTAAGAGTTTACTATTCAAAAGATGGAACTTCTTTGAATGAATTATTAAGCACAAATCTACCTTATTTAGCTACTAACAACGTTGCTGGTTCGGGTTCTGTAAGCGTTTCCCTTCCTTCAGAGTTAAACAACGAGGCTACTGTAAAGCTTAGGTTTTATTACCACAATGGTTCAGGAGGTAGTACAGGAAGTAGACCAAGAATAGGCATAGATAATCTTACAATTACAAGCACCCCGTTAATTACTAACGCAGCCCCAGTAGCTTCCTCAGTAAATATTTCAGGTACTTTACATATTGGTCAAACATTAACCGGTGGGTATACTTACTCAGATGCCGATAATGATCTAGAGGGTATTTCCACCTACCAATGGTTTCGTGCAGATGATGCCTCTGGGTTAAATGCAACAGCTATTTCAGGAGCAACCAATGCAACCTACACCCTTACTGCTGCGGACAATGGCAAGCATGTACGTTTTGGGGTAACACCGGTGGCTGCAACAGGAACCTCTCCGGGAACCCAAGCTTTTAGTAGCTGGCAATTGGTGAACTCTTTTCCGGTGGCTACCAACTTGGCAGTAAGCGGGGTTTATACCGAAGGGCAAATCTTGGAAGCATCCTATGATTATACCGATGCGGACAACGATTCCCAAGGTACTTCATTATACCAATGGTTAGAAGCTGACGATAATGTAGGAACCAACGAAGTAGCCATTTCAGGAGCTACCAATAGTACCTACGAATTAATTACAGCAGATATCGGTAAATATATTCGTGTACGAGTTACTCCGGTAGCTACCACAGGTTCTAATCCGGGAGAGGAAGTATTTTCCGCTTACGGAGGTCCGGTTACCGAT
>CAZAHJ010000075.1:4906-6871 GCA_964485115.1 uncultured Flavobacterium sp. | reverse complement strand
CCCGATAAGTATGCTTCCGGAAGAAACTTTACGAGAATTTGCAAACTACCAAATGCCTTTTGGTAAGTACAAAGGCAGAAATTTGATTGACTTGCCTGAGGATTATGTGGTTTGGTTTAAAAACAAAGGTTTTCCGGCAGGAAAACTAGGGAAGTACCTTGCTTTGTTGTACGAAATCAAATTAAATGGTTTGGAAGATTTGGTGAGAAATATCCAAGAGAAGCGATGAAGAAATTATTACTGCTCTTTTTTTATGTTTTAGTGCAAGGACAAGAATCCAATGTTCATGGCAAATGGCAATTAGAAGCCAAAGTATCTTTTGACTTGGTGAATAGCAACTTGTTATTTTGGGACGAGTTATATTTTGAAGGTCAAGATGTTTCCGGGCTTCGGGTAGGCATCATTCCTCGTTTGCATTACCATTTCAATTCAAAAGACGCCATAGGTATTGGGTTTGGTGGAAAGAAAGGGTATTTTAAAAATGAAAGCATCTCGTTTAGAAGTGATTACGAGCAGTGGAATACAGAGTTGTTTTATCGAAAATATTTTCCGGTAGTTCCAAAACAATTCAACTTATTTTTGGAATGGAATAACGCTTGGGTATATGCCAAATACCAATTGCAAAACAATGGTGTTATACAAAACCAACAAAACGAGTTTTGGTTAAGCTCATTAAATTTCGGTTTAGATTTTCCGATTGCCAAACGATGGTATTTGGGGTTTTTGTTTACTGATTTGGTGTATTACAACTCTGAAGCAAAAAAAGTAAAAACCGATTTTCGTTTTTATCAAAAACCGGTTTTTACTTTTAGATATACTTTTTGATTTTAAAATCAGGTATAGTTAAATGAATTATCTTTGCTTTAACAAACTAGCCAGTTGTTCTGCCAATTCTACCCCAATTCTGTCTTGTGCTTCTAAAGTAGCTGCTCCAATATGTGGTGTTAAAGAGATTTTCGGATGCATTAATAATTGGATCTCCGGTGTTGGTTCATTTTCAAAAACATCTAAGCCTGCAAAAGCTACTTTTTCATTGTCTAAATATTTTACCAAACTTACTTCGTTAATCACACCACCTCTTGCTGCATTTACAATTCCAACACCATTTTTCATCAATTCAAATTCATTCTCGTCTATAATATAACCGTTTTGGGCAGGGGTATGTAAGGTAATAAAATCAGCGTGTTGTAACAATTCATTCATAGGTTCGGTTACTATATCTACGTTGATAAACTGACCGTTGTAAAAGTCGACCCTAATCACAGCATCTTGTACATATTTATCAGAAGCAATTACTTTCATTCCCAATCCCAAAGCCATTTTTGCAACTGCCTGTCCGATTCTTCCAAAACCAATAATTCCCAAAGTTTTCCCTCGCAATTCGATGCCATTAGCATAAGCTTTCTTAAGTTTTTCAAAACTTTGGTCGCCTTCCAAAGGCATGTTTCGGTTGGCATCATGTAAAAAGCGAACTCCTGTAAACAAATGTGCAAAAACCAATTCTGCTACCGACTCAGAAGATGCAGCAGGAGTGTTGATCACACGGATTCCTTTTTCACGAGCGTAAGTCACATCAATGTTATCCATACCAACTCCACCACGACCAATAACTTTTAAATTCGGACAAGCATCAATGATGTCTTTTCTTACTTTGGTAGCACTTCGAACCAATAACACATCCACTTTATTTTGGTTGATGTAATTGGCAATTTGTTCTTGTGCCACCTTGGTAGTAATTACTTCAAAACCGTACTCGTGTAATTTATCTATTCCTCCCTGAGAGATGCCATCGTTTACTAAAATTTTCATGTTTTTGGTTATGGGTTAATGGTTGATAGTTGTTGGTTGTTCGTTGTTGGTTAATGGTTGATAGTTTTAAAGTTTCAAGTTTCAAGTTAACACTACTCACTATTCATTATTCATTATTCATTATTCACTATTCATTATTCATTATTCACTATTCAT
>CAZAHJ010000075.1:0-4896 GCA_964485115.1 uncultured Flavobacterium sp. | reverse complement strand
ACTTTTCTAACGCTTGCATTACTTCTACCAATACCTGCACACTTTGTATTGGCATGGCATTGTAAATAGAAGCTCGGTAACCTCCAACAGAACGGTGTCCGTTGATACCAGAAATACCGGCTTCTTTCCAAAGTGCATCAAATTTTTCTTTTAATGTTTCGTCTTGCAACAAAAAACAAGCATTCATCAAACTTCTATCTTCACTGTTAGTTGTTCCAACAAAAAAAGGATTTCTGTCTATTTCTTGATACAATAAGGCAGCTTTTTCTTCATTTAATTTTTCCACAGTAGCAACACCACCTTGTGCTTTGATCCATTGCATGGTTAATAACGAAACATACACAGCATACACCGATGGGGTATTGTACATGCTTTCTTTGCTAATGTGTTGTTGGTAGTTTAAAATATTTGGAATGGTGCGATTGGTTTTTCCTAGCAAATCTTCTTTAATAACAACCAATGTGGTACCTGCAGGCCCCATATTTTTTTGAGCCCCTGCATAAATTAATCCGAATTTGGAAAAATCTAAAACTCTGGAAAAAATATCCGAACTCATATCGCAAATAATAGGGACATTGGTATTTGGGAAATCTTTCATTTGGGTACCAAAAATGGTATTGTTGCTGGTGCAGTGAAAATATGCTGCATCTTCCGGGATACTATATCCTTTTGAAATATGGTTAAAATTTGCTTCTTTAGAAGAAGCCACAACCACTACTTCTCCAAAATTTTTAGCTTCTTTAATAGCACTTTGGGCCCAGGTTCCCGTTTCTATATAGGCAGCTTTGCCACCTTCGGGCAACAAATTCATCGGAACTCTTAAAAATTCCATGCTTGCTCCACCTTGTAAAAACAATGCTTGGTAACCTTGGTTTTGTAACCCTAATAATTCAAGTGCCATACTTCTTGCTTCTTCCATTACCGCAACAAACTCTTTGCTACGATGCGAAACTTCTAAAATAGACAAGCCAGTATCATTAAAATTGATGATAGCTTCGGAAGCTTTTTGTAAAACACTAGCAGGTAAAATACTTGGCCCTGCACTGTAGTTGTGTATTTTTTTCATGGTGAAGAAATTCTGAAATGAATAAGATGGGCAAATTTCGTTTTTTTAGAGGAATTAATTCCATAAAAATGACTTGATTTTTAAGCGTTTTACCACATCGAAAACGAAATAGTTGATAAATTTTTAATTTTGTTTTTTTGGTGCACGAAATTTACAAATTCAATAAAAATTGCATGGTATCCATTCCATCTGCATAATCCCATAATGCTGGTTTTTGTGTTTCTCCAAATGCAATACTATTGGGTAAGAAACTAGAAACCACACACTGAATTTGTTCTTGGTCAGCTTTTAACCTATGTTGAATTTGCTCTACTGAATCATAAAATTCATAAAACACTGAAGAAATAGGGGAGGCATAACGAGTATCTTCTTTTAAAGTAATAAATCCATTGTCTAATAACTTTTCGTTACTCATCAAAAATACTGCCTTATTGTAATCGTAGTTGTTGGCATATTTATCGTCATAAATTACCTCATTAAACGGAAAAATGGCTTGAAAAAAAGCTTTAAAATCATAATCTTTAGGGACAAATAGCTTGTTTACATTTCTGCAACCCAATCCAAAATAGGTAAAAATATCTATTCCTAATTTTTGCAAATCATCTTCCGTTTCATTTCCATTTAAAACCGCAACGGAATTTCTGTTTTTACGAATAATATGTGGTACTTTTCCAAAGTAATACTCAAAGTATCTTGCACTGTTGTTACTACCTGTGGCAATGGTAGCATCAAAATCTTGCAATCGTTCTACCCACGTCACACTTTTTTCATTGGTGTACGATTGTAAAAAATCTACCATCAGTGGAATTAAAAATTTATCTTGTGAAGATAGTTTTGCTTGTAAAGAATGTCCGCTTAACCATACACATAACACATCGTGTAAACCCACCATTGGAATGTTTCCTGCCAAAACCAAGCCAATGTTTTTTGGAATTTTGGTCGGAAGAGTATAGTTTTTTAACCAAGTTTG
Organism: uncultured Flavobacterium sp.; assembly: GCA_964485115.1. Lineage (GTDB taxonomy): Bacteria > Bacteroidota > Bacteroidia > Flavobacteriales > Flavobacteriaceae > Flavobacterium. Next base: position 2,860 of record CAZAHJ010000075.1, on the reverse strand, counting down.
GATATTGTTTGGTTGTAAAGCTTCCCCCCATGATTCCAAAGCAAACAGTACTTGCTCTTTGGTAAACCAAGGGTTGTAATTTCTGGCTTGTGAGATGGTGGATTCCATCTTTTGAAAGAAATGTTCATTTCCCCAAACGTCTTCTTTTTGAATCCATTGCTGGTTGTTGGCTTGTTGTAAAAATTCTCCTAGAGCAATTAATGCTTCTACTTTGGTGTTATGTAACATAGGTGTTTGTAGAATCGAAGTTTTGGTTATATTTTTGTGCAAAAATAACGTATTACTTTCAATTCATTAAATATATCCAAACATGGCTATTATCATAACAGACGAATGCATCAATTGCGGTGCATGCGAACCGGAATGTCCGAATAACGCTATTTATGAAGGTGCTGCAGAGTGGAGATATAAAGAAGGTACCAAGTTAATTGGAAAGATTGTGTTACCAAATGGGACAGAAGTGGATGCTTCTGCACCACAGCAACCAGTTTCTGACGATGTTTATTATATAGTACCAGATAAGTGTACCGAATGTATGGGATTTCATGAAGAACCTCAATGTGCTGCAGTTTGTCCGGTTGATTGTTGTGTACCTGATGAAAGCCATGTGGAGGATGAAGAAACCCTGCTCAACCGAAAAGCATTTTTGCACAATGAATAATACAATCCCTCTTCGGAGGGATTTTTTTATACAAATTACTTTGTAGAATAATCTTATATTTGCCGCTTCAAAATTATCATCCATGAAAGCAGGAATTGTAGGACTTCCGAACGTAGGTAAATCTACTTTATTTAATTGTTTGTCAAATGCCAAAGCACAAAGTGCAAACTTTCCGTTTTGTACTATCGAACCAAATATTGGAGTAGTAAACGTACCGGATCCAAGGTTAGAAGCTTTGGAAAAATTGGTACAGCCAGAAAAAGTAGTTCCTGCAACCGTAGAAATTGTCGACATTGCCGGATTGGTAAAAGGTGCAAGTAAAGGAGAAGGATTGGGCAATCAATTTTTAGGAAATATCCGCGAATGCCATGCCATTATTCACGTGTTGAGATGTTTTAACAACGATAATATCATTCACGTAGAGGGTAGTGTAAATCCGGTTCGTGATAAGGAAATTATAGATATTGAGCTACAATTAAAAGACTTAGAAACGGTTGAAAAACGTTTGGATAAAGTAAAGAAAACTTCCAAAGCAGGAATCAAAGAAGCCCAAGTAGAAGCAGCTTTGTTGGAAAGAATTCAACAGGCATTACTGGCTGCTAAGTCTGCCAGAACCGTGCAGCCTATCAACCAAGATGAAGCTGATTTGATCCAAAGTTTTCAATTAATTACTTCCAAGCCTGTGTTGTATGTTTGTAATGTAGATGAAAATAGTGCCAAATCTGGAAATGCTTATGTGGAGCAAGTAAAGGAATTGGTGAAAGAAGAAAATGCCCAACTATTGGTATTGGCTGTTGCTACAGAAGCCGATATTACCGAATTAGAAACTTTTGAAGAGCGACAATTATTTTTAGAAGATTTAGGGTTAGATGAACCAGGAGTTTCTAAATTAATTCGTTCTGCTTATAAACTTTTGAACTTACAAACTTATTTTACTGCTGGGGTAAAAGAAGTAAGAGCTTGGACCATTCAAGTAGGGGATACCGCTCCAAAAGCAGCTGGTGTAATTCACTCTGACTTTGAAAAAGGATTTATCCGTGCCGAAGTAATTGCTTTTGATGATTACGTTGCTTTTGGTTCTGAAGCCAAAGTAAAAGAAGCCGGAAAATTAAGAGTAGAAGGAAAAGAATACATTGTGAAAGATGGCGATGTAATGCATTTCCGTTTCAACGTGTAATTCCGTTATCATTTCATTCTATAAAATACTATCTTTGAAATTATAAAATTTTAGAGACATGTTATCGCATATTGAACATTTAGGAATTGCTGTGAAAAGTTTAGAGGTGGCCATTCCGTTTTGGGAAGAAAAATTAGGATTGAAATGTTACAAGATTGAGGAAGTAGTAGACCAAAAAGTTAAAACAGCTTTTTTTCAGATAGGAGCCTCCAAAATTGAATTATTAGAATCTACCGACCCAGAAGGCCCAATTGGAAAGTTTATTGAGAAGAAAGGAGAAGGAATTCACCATATTGCATTTGCTACTAAAAATATTGAACAACAATTGACAGCTTTAGAGCAAAACGGTGTACAATTAATTGATAAAATTCCTCGTAAAGGTGCGGAAGATTTAGATATTGCATTTTTACATCCAAAATCGACTCATGGTGTGTTGTTAGAACTTTGCGAAAATAAAAACTAAAAGTTTTTATTTTCATAACTACCAACATAAAAAGAATTCAATTTTAAAGTTTTACTTCATTTTAATCTATTTTCCTACATTGAATTTGATTGTAATATTTTTAGTAGCAGGTGCATTTTGATTATACTTTTTCATTTTGTTGATTTAACTCCAAAAGCCATGCTTAATATTAAGAAACTTAGTGTTTGAGATTTAATAAAGACTGAAAAAGTAATATTATAGTTTACAAAGTAATTTGATTCCATTTGTCCCACTTTTTTACTTATTATTGGGATGTATTTTAGATGGAAATTCTCAAATTGATACCAGTGGAGTAAGGTTTTTATCAATAAAAAGTACTTTTTGTAATATTTCTTTTGTAAAAGCCTCAAAATTAAGGCTCTGGAATTTAGACTTAAACAACATTAAATTTCACTAATAAAAATAATCTGTTTTTTTTGGAGTAATTAAAAAACCGAGTATATTTGCACTCGCTAATAAGAACTCATTAGTTTTATTGGAGAAATGGCAGAGTGGTCGATTGCGGCAGTCTTGAAAACTGTTGACTGTAACAGGTCCG
>CAZAHJ010000074.1:0-7094 GCA_964485115.1 uncultured Flavobacterium sp. | reverse complement strand
CCAAGGACCCTCTGATTAACAGTCAGATGCTCTAACCAACTGAGCTAAGGAGGAATCACCTCAAAGGTTTATATTGTGCTGAAAAGTTGCTCCCCCTCTTGGGCTCGAACCAAGGACCCTCTGATTAACAGTCAGATGCTCTAACCAACTGAGCTAAGGAGGAATCACCTCAAAGGTTTATATTGTGCTGAAAAGTTGCTCCCCCTCTTGGGCTCGAACCAAGGACCCTCTGATTAACAGTCAGATGCTCTAACCAACTGAGCTAAGGAGGAAGGTGCTAGACCTTTTTTGCGAGTGCAAATATAAGTGCAAAAAAATTATATGCAAATTATTTACGTGAAAAATTATAAAAATTTATCCATCACCAATTGGTAAATGTCTTTTCCAAACACAAATGCCATGAGAGTCAGCAAAAAAACCATTCCAGCTGTTTGTACATACCCCATCCATTTGTCGTTTAGAGTTTTCCCGGTAATCATTTCGATAATGGTAAATAAAGCATGACCGCCATCTAAACCTGGAATAGGCAGTAAATTCATTACAGCCAATACTACCGATAAAATTGCTGTCATGTTCCAAACATATTTCCAATTCCACTGATCAGGTAATTGACGTGCAATTCCAATCGGGCTTTTAATTTGGGTATAGGCTCCTGTTTTTGGGGAAATTACCAATTTCAACGACTTTACATTGTATACAAACTGTTCGTAAGATTCTTTAACCGCAGCAGTCACAGCACCTCCAAATCCGTATTTTTCGTAAGTTAAATAAGGAGTCAAGTCCGGCATTTTATTGACAAATCCTAACTTTCCTTCTTCATTAGTTTTTGCAGGAATCAATACTTCTTGTTGGTTTCTTATAACTTTTAAAGTAAGACTGTCATTTTTAATTTTTGCAATTTCTGTCGAAAAACTCAAAAAATTATCGGTAGTTATTTCATTAATCCCTACAATTTGATCTCCTTTTTGCAAACCTACTTCAGATGCTTTAGAATTAGGCAAAATAGAATCAACAATCGTTGGAAACTTGGTAGAAATGAAGTTTTTCCCTTCGTTACTTAAAATAGCTTTTCTTTTTTCATCTGTCATCAACAAAGTGGTTTCCTCCCCATCTCGGTTTACTTTCACTTCTTTTGCTAACAAAATATCAATCACCAATCTATTAAAATTGGGTTGTAGTTTTCCATCTACCGAAACTATTTTATCCCCATCTTTAAATCCAACTTCGTGACCAACCGGAGTAAAAACCAATCCGTTTTGTTGCATTTTTTCAGTTAAGGCATATTCTTTCCCATCAGTTACAAAAAATAAAGTGTAAATAAACCAAGCCAGAATCATATTAACAATAATTCCACCCAACATAATAATTAATCGTTGCCATGCAGGTTTTGCTCTAAATTCCCACGACTGTACTGGTTGTGCCATTTGTTCTTTGTCCAAACTCTCATCAATCATTCCGGATAGTTTTACATACCCTCCTAAAGGCAACCAACCTATTCCCCATTCGGTTTCTCCAATTTTCTTTTTGAATAACGAAAAGCCCGCATCCATAAATAAGTAAAACTTTTCTACCCTTACTTTGAACCACTTGGCTGTAATGTAATGTCCGAATTCATGTAAAACCACCAAAACGGATAAAATAAATAATATTTGAGCTGCTTGAATCATAACTTTTAAAATCAATTGGCCACAAAAATAGCGGATTTTGGATGTTGGTACGCTTTTATTAGCTTATTTTTTAGTTTTGCTTTGCAAAAGAAATTTATCTTTGAAAGATGAAGTTAGACCAACATTTAGAGAAGATTGCCTCGTTTGAGCACCTTGAATTATTAGCCAAGCAAATAGTAGAAGGCTTTATCTCGGGAATGCATAAGAGTCCGTTTCACGGATTTTCGGCTGAATTTGCTGAACATAAAATATACAATAAAGGAGAATCCACCAAACATATTGATTGGAAATTGTTTGCAAAATCCGATCGATTGTACACCAAACGATATGAAGAAGAAACCAACTTGCGTTGCCACATAGTGTTGGATAATTCTTCTTCGATGCATTATCCAATTTTAAAAGATGGAGAGCCTTTTTACCAAACAAAAATTGGTTTTTCGGTTTTGGCCATAGCCGTTTTAATGAATTTACTCAAAAAACAACGAGATGCGGTTGGCTTGAGTGTTTATTCTGACCAATATGAGTTTTATGCCCCAGAAAAAGGAAGTGACCGTCACCATCGATTGATCTTGAACCAATTGGAACAAATGCTGCAACAAAACCAATTACAAAAAGGCTCGAATACCATTGATGTGTTGCATCAAATTGCAGAAAAAATCCATCGCAGATCTATGATTATGGTGTTTACCGACCTTTTTCAGCAACAAGACAACAAAAAATTATTCCAAGCTTTACAACATTTAAAACACAACAAACATAAGGTAGTGGTATTTCATGTGATGGACTATGCCAAAGAAGTTGCTTTAGATTTTGACCAAAAACCAAGAAAATTTGTAGATGTGGAAACCGGACAAGAAATCAATTTATTTGCCCAATGGAATAAAGAAAGTTACCATAAAATCATGGAGCAACAAATCAAAGACATTCGTTTAAGCTGTTTGCAATACCAATTAGAAAATGTTCCGGTAAATGTTGGCTTAGATTTTAGCAAAATAATGCAAACCTATTTGGTTGAAAAACAACAGTTTTTATAAAACCTTTTTTTAAAATCAATTTTTTTAAAAATTTTTACTTGCAAAAACAAAAAAAGGTTGTACATTTGCATTCGCATTTATGCAACGGTTTGGTAGTTCAGTTGGTTAGAATACATGCCTGTCACGCATGGGGTCGCGGGTTCGAGTCCCGTCCAGACCGCAACAAAGAGTTAAAAAAGTAAAAAAGCGTTTCCTAGTGAAACGCTTTTTTGCCCAAATAACTGAAGACTTAGTTGTGTTGTTTTCTCCAGAAATGGAGAGTGGTTTAGTAGTTAGACCGATGAAAAGCTATCCCTTAATTGGGGCAGCTTTTTTTTATTTTTCAAAATGGAAAGTTTTATTGTTTACATACTATATTCAAAATCATTAGATGTTTTTTATAAAGGGTATACTTCTAATTTACTCCTCCGAATAAAAAACCATTTAGAAGGAAAAAGTCAATTTACTTCCCAAACCAACGTTTGGAAATTGGTTTACAGCAAAGGGTTTTCTTCCAAAAAAGAGGCAATCATGGAAGAAAAAAGATTGAAAAAACTTAACCGAAAATCTATTGAAAAATTAATTGCAGAATATAACTCTCCTTTTTTATAAAAATGAAAACGAATGTGGCCGGTTCGAGTCCTCTCGTCAGTTCCTTGAACAGACGAGACAACAAAGAGTTAAAAAAGTAAAAAAGCGTTTCACTAGGAAACGCTTTTTTGCCCAAATAACTGAAGACTTAGTTGTGTTGTTTTCTCCAGAAATGGAGAGTGGTTTAGTCTCGTTGCAAGCAACGAGATCCCTTAATTGGGGCAGCTTTTTTTTTGTTTTAGAACTTCTCAAAATTAAAAACAGTTTAAGTCTTAAAAACAAAATTTTACTCCAATAAAAATCCATCAAATGTTAAATTTTGTATCTTATTTAAAATATTTCTAAATAAGACTTGCAAGAAACAATTCTTGCTTTTACATTTGCAATGTAGAATTAATCTAAATAAAGATAAATGAAAAATATTTATGCCCTTTTAGCTCTTTGCCTTTTTGGTCAGGTACAAGCCCAAAGCCAATACTACGTATTAAACGACAGCATTATTAAATTAGACTCGGTTGTGGTTTCAGCAATAAAAGTGAGTCCGGAAAGAATGCCAGAAACCAAAGCAAATGTGATTTACTCAGGCAAGAAAAATGAAATTTTAAAACTTGCTGCATTTAATGCCAATTTAACCACCAACAATGCCCGTGAAGTGTTTTCGAGAGTTCCGGGAGTAAATGTTTGGGAAAACGATGGTTCGGGAGTGCAAATTAATGTTGGTGTAAGAGGATTGAGCCCTAACAGAAGCTGGGAATTAAACACTCGTCAAAACGGGTTTGATATTTCTGCAGATGTTTTTGGGTATCCGGAAGCATATTACAATCCACCATTAGAAGCAGTAGAAAGTATCGAATTAATTAGAGGTGGAGCAGCATTGCAATATGGCCCTCAATTTGGTGGGATGTTAAATTATGTGTTGAAAAGAGAAAACCATAAAAAATTCTCTTTTGAAACCCAAAATACCGCTGGAAGTTACAACCTAATGAGCAGCTACAATGCCATTGGTGGAAAACTTGGTAAATTTTCCTACTATGCCTATAACCACTCCAGAAGTGGAGATGGTTGGAGAGAAAATAGTGGATATAAAGTGCGAAACACCCACTTGTTTATGGAGTATGCATTTACCGAAAACACCAAACTTTCGGCTGAATACACCAATATGGAATACGAAATACAACAAGCCGGGGGTTTAACCGATGCTCAGTTTCAGGAAAATCCACGTCAATCTTTAAGAAACAGAAATTGGTTTGGTGTGCCATGGAATGTATTTGCTTTAAATTTTGACACCAAAATTAGCGAGCGTTTTTCGTCAAATACCAAATTATTTGGATTGGTAGGTGAAAGAAATAGCGTTGGTTTTACTGCTACTCCAAACGTAGCAGATGCCATCAACCCTGCTACTAATGACTATGCAAACAGAAGAGTAGATAGAGATTTGTATGAAAATTTTGGACTGGAAAACCGAAATTTATGGAAATACCAGTTAGGTAAAATGGAAAATAATTTGGCTTTTGGTGTGCGTTTATACCAAGCTCATACCATTAGAAAACAAAGTGGCGTTGGTACAACTGGTTCTGACTTTGACTTGAGTACTGAAAGTAAATTTCCGAGAGAGTTGAGTTTTTACACCAACAACGTGGCTATTTTTGCAGAAAATCAATTTAAAATTACCGATCAATTTAGTGTGACTCCAGGTGTGCGATACGAATTTATTGAAAACACCGGAAGCGGACGATTTGGCATCCAATCAGGGAATGATGTGCCGTTTGAAGACAAAAACATTTCTCGTAGCAAAGCTTTATTTGGTTTAGGTATGGAATATAGTTTTGGCACCACCAATGTGTATGCAAACATTACGCAAGCATTCCGTCCGGTATTGTTCTCTGATTTCACACCTCCAGCAGTAACCGATGTGATTGATCCTAACTTAAAAGATGCTTCTGGCTTTAATGCTGATTTAGGATACAGAGGTACCTTTAATAACTATATTAACTTTGATGTAAGCTTGTTTTATTTGAGTTACAACAACCGTATTGGTGGTATTCGACAGTTTGTAAACAACGACCCAACCCAAGGAACCTTTTTATATCGCACCAACTTAGGTGAAACCGTTAACAAAGGATTGGAGAGTTTTGTAAACTTTAATTTGACTCGCTTTTTGAACGTGCACAACACCTACGGAAACATTGAGTTGTTTGCTACCATGAGCTTTATTGATTCTCGTTATACCGATTTTAGTGTGTTTACTGCAAGTGGAACCGCTCCTAACATTGTAATTACAGAAAGTAATTTAAAAGGAAATCGTGTAGAAAATGCTCCCAGATACATTCATAATTTTGGTTTGGTATGGAGTAAAAGTAACTTTTCAGGAACCGTTCAATACCGTAAGTCGGGCAGAGTATTTACCGATGCCAACAATACAGCAACCCCTTCTGCAAATGGTGTAACCGGATTGCTTGAAGGCTATGAGGTATTAGACCTTTCTGCAGAATATAAAATTTTGAAAAACTATAACTTAAGAGCAGGCATTAACAACGTTACCAACGAAATGTATGCCACCAGAAGAGCTGGAGGATACCCGGGCCCTGGTATTTTGCCTGGTGAAGGAAGAACCTTTTTTGTGTCGGTTGGTGCTAAGTTTTAGAATTAATCTCACCCTAAATCCCTCTCCAATTGGAGAGGGATTTAGGGTGAGGTAATATCTTTGATTCGACTCTTCTTTTGCAGTATCTCCATAAACACTTCTCGATCTATTTCAAAGGCACCTAAATGAGCCAAATGATCGTTATACACTTGGCAATCTAACAACTGATAATTTTCTTGTTTTAACTTTTCTAACAACCAAACAAAGGCAACTTTACTGGCATTTGGAACTTTAGAAAACATACTTTCACCAGTAAAAACATGTCCTAAATCCACGCCATACAAACCTCCTACCATTTGGTTTTCTTTCCAAACTTCAACAGATTTGGCTACTCCTATTCGATGTAAGTCTAAATAACTTTCCATCATTTTGTCTGTTAACCAAGTCCCGTTTTGGTTTTTCCTTTTTACTTGCTGGCAACCTAAAATCACTTGTTCAAAATCGCGGTTAAAGGTTACCTGAAAAAATTCTTTTTTAAGTAAAGATTTTACTGATTTATGGGCTTTGTACCATGCCGGTACCACAACCATTCTTCGAGGTGGAGCCCACCACAAAATAGGATCGTCTTGGTCAAACCAAGGAAATATTCCTAGATGATACGCCATGAGTAACCTCTCTCGTGACAAATCACCACCAAATGCCAATATTCCTTCCGGAGAAGCACTATCTACAGGTGGAAAAAACAAGGAGGTAGACAAATGATGCATAAAAAAACAATACTCTTTTGGCAAAAGTATTGTTTTTAGTAAGGTTTACGAACGAATAATCGTTAAAATTAAAACGGTAAATCGTCGTGTTCTGCTTCGTTAAAATTGGTTGCTGGCTCAAAAGGAGCAGTAGGTGCTTGCATTGGTGGAGGTACTGCACCAGCAGGAGCTGATTGATTGACTTTTTCAATTCTCCATCCTTGGATGTCGTTAAAATACTTTGCTTCACCTTGTGGATTGATCCACTCTCTTCCTCTTAAGTTAATAGATACTTTAACTTGATCTCCTACTTGGTAGCTATTGAGCAAATCGCATTTGTCTTGCACAAAACTAATTAAAATATGTTGTGGATATTGCTCTTCGGTAGTGACTACAAATTCTCTTTTTCTAAATCCTTTGCCAACAACTTCTTTGGTTGGTTCAATTTCTATAACTTTTCCTAATTCTTCCATAGTATGCTTAATTTATTGGT
>CAZAHJ010000073.1:0-7113 GCA_964485115.1 uncultured Flavobacterium sp. | reverse complement strand
CTACTCATTTCATTCATCTCAACCAAATTATCCAATTGCACCAATTGACCAGATTTAGATTTTACAAAAATATTGCTCAAATCATCCGGTTGGTTTCTGTCTTTTATATCAAACTGTCCCATCACTTGGTATTGTTTGCCATTCATTAAAAAATACCCAAAACGCACACCACTTAACGATAACTGTAATGTTTGTGCTACATCGAGCACAGAAACTTGCATGCTTTCGGCTTTTTCACGGTCAATAGTTATATAAATTTCTGGCTTATTAAATTTCAAGTTTACATCTGTAACCGCAAATACAGGACTACTTGAAATTTCTTCCATAAACTTTGGGATATATTCCTCTAATTTCTGAAAGTTTTGTGCTTGGATGATGTATTGGATAGGCAATCCACCTCTGCGGTTTACCGAAATGGTTGGCATTTCGGACACAGAAATCTTAACATCTTGATATTTTTTAGTCCACCCGGTTAATTTGGTGGCAATATCTGCTTGGGAAGCTTCTCTTTCTTCTGGTTCTACCAACGAAATTCTGGAAAAACCTCTGTTTACCGAACCTGCCCCAAAACCGGGAGAGGTCACGATCAAACTTACTTTTTTCTCTGGAATAGAATCGGTAATTAATTCGGATAAGTCTTGCATTATCCTATCCATATATTCATAACTAGCACCTTCCGGACCAGTTACATTAGTCATTACCATGCTTCTATCGTCATACGGTGCAGTTTCTTTCGGAAGAATTTGGTAAAAAAATACAATCATTCCGATACATACTCCAAGTATTGGAAAACTCAACCATTTTCGCTTCATGAAATTTTCCAACGAAGTAGCATAAGAAGCATTCATATTTTGGAAAAAGGGTTCGGTTTTTTCGTAAAATTTAGAGTGTTTTTGTTTGCCAGCTTTCATCAAATAGGCATTTAACATCGGAGTTAACGTAAGCGAAACAAAAGCAGAGATCAAAACTGCAGCTCCAATCACAATTCCAAATTCTCTAAAAAGTCTTCCAACAAATCCTTCTAAGAAAATGATAGGCAAAAACACCGCTGCTAAAGTGATGGAGATAGAAATTACCGCAAAAAAAATTTCATTGGAACCTTTTACAGCGGCTTCTATTGGATTCATGCCTTCTTCTACTTTTTTGTAAATGTTTTCGGTGACTACGATACCGTCATCTACCACCAAACCAGTTGCCAAAACGATGGCCAAAAGGGTAAGTACATTGATGGAAAATCCACTAATATACATGATGAAAAAAGTAGCAATTAACGAAACGGGAATATCTATCAACGGTCGGAATGCAATAGCCCAATCTCTAAAAAAGAAATAAATTACTAAAGTAACGAGTAGTAACGCAATCAATAGGGTTTCTGCTACCTCTAATACGGCTTTTTTGATAAAAGTAGTACTGTCTATCGCAATGTTTAATTTAAAATCTTCCGGTAAATCTTTTTGGAATCTTTCGTATTCTTCATAAAAAGCTTTGGAAATATCCAAGTAATTGGAACCAGGTTGCGGGATAATTCCCATTCCAACCATGGTCAATCTTTCGTCACTCAAACGAGTTTCTAAATTCTCCGCCTCTAAACTTGCTTTTCCAACATCTTGTAATCGAATGATTTTATCACCTTCAGATTTGATGATGATTTGATTAAAGTCTGCTTCTGTACTTAAGTTTCCAACGGTTTTTACGGTTAGTTCGGTTGATTTACCGGTCAATTTTCCTGAAGGTAACTCTACGTTTTGGGTATTCAATGCATTTCTTACATCTAAAACAGTTAAACTTAAAGCTGCCAATCGGTTGGGATCTAACCACAAACGCATGGCATATTTTCGTTGCCCCCAAATTTGTACACTACTTACGCCCGGAATGGTTTGTAAACGTGGTGTAATCACATTTTCGGCATAATCGCTTAACTCCAAAACATTCCGTTTGTTGCTTTGCATGGTCATGCTAATGATTGGGAAACCATCCGAATCTTCTTTGGCTACTACCGGAGGGCCGTCGATGTCTTGAGGGAGACTTCTGATTGCTTGCGAAACTTTGTCTCGCACATCATTTGCAGCCTCTTCTAAGTCTTTTTCTAATTTAAATTCAATGCTAATGATGCTCACCCCTTGGTTGCTTGAAGAGGAAATATTTCGAATCCCATCAATCGAATTGATGGCTTTTTCTAAAGGCTCGGTAATTTGCGATTCGATAATATCGGCATTGGCACCTGAATAGTTGGTTCTTACAGAAATGGTTGCTGCATCAATCGAAGGAAATTCTCTCACCCCTAAATAGGTATATCCAATGATCCCGAACAACAAAATAATGAGATTGATAACGATTGCCAGAATAGGCCTTTTGATACTTAAGGTAGAAATACTCATGGGACTATCGAACTATTTTTACTTGCACCGGACTACCGTTTCGCAACGACATTACCCCGCTGATTAAAATGGTGTCTTTTTCTTTGATGCCCGAAACTACGATTACTTCTTTGTCGGTACGGTTGATGGTTTCCACAATTTGATCTTGTGCAACCCCATTTTTTACTAAAAAGAGCTTTTTCCCGTTTTGGATAGGAATAATTGCTTCTGTAGGTATCAAAATAGCATTTGGTATATCTTGTAGTGGTAGTTGAATTTGCACAAAAGTGCCTGGAATCAAACTGCTATCAGGTTGGTTACAAATGGCACGGATTTGCAAAGTTCTAGTATTGACATCTACCATTGGTTCTATAGCATAAACTTTGGCAGTGAAGTCTTTGGATTGGGCTTTGTTGCTAAAGGTTATTTCGGTATTGGTGTTAAGTTGGTTGGCATATTTTTCGGGGATAGAAAAGCTCACTTTAATTTTGGTATTGTCTACCAAGTTTCCAATAGAAGTAGTAGGGGTAAGGTAGGCACCTTTTGAAATTTTACGAAGTCCGATAGTTCCTGAAAAAGGAGCAACCACTTTGGTTTTTGCCAATTGAGCTTGAATAAAATCTATTTGCGATTTAGAAGTAATCCATTCTGAATAAGTAATGTCGTATTCCTCTTGGCTAATCGCTTCTTTTTGTAACAACAATTTGGCTCTTCGCTCATTCTCTTTCGTTAAAGTTTCTCTTGAAATAGCCTGAGCCAATTGTGCTCTTAAATCACGATCGTTAATTTTAAGTAGCAATTGCCCTTTGTTAACTTTTTGTCCTTCTTGAAAATATATTTGATCTACAATACCAGAAACTTCCGTTCTTAAATCCACCATTTCATTAGCTTCTAATGTACCATTGATTTGTATGGATTGATCAAATGGTTGAAATTTTGCTATAAACCCTTGTACCGGGATGACAGGTTTTGGAGCATTTTTTGGTAGATTGGCTTGACTTTTTTGTTGGTTGGTGTACACTCGATACCCGATTAATGCTAAAAGGACAAGGAGGAAAATTCCCCATAAAAGTGATTTCAATTTCATTGAATAGAGGCTTTATATATTTTTGTGTTGATGAAAACGAACAATCCTAATATTAGGTTTGGTTTATATTTGTATCGACAAATTTAGAAGGTTCGAATCGTTAGATAAGAACTATAAGGTTTTTTTAACAAATTTGGTTAAGTATAAGATTTTTTTTATCTATTAATTATTTTATGACAGCTACCCATTATTTAGAGTTTTTGCAAGAGTTTATTACTCCCAATAGGAAAAGGAAGATTTATGAGGTTTTGCAAAAACGCACGAATTTTTTGACGATTGCTTTAGAAGATGTGTACCAATTACACAATACTAGTGCTGTAATGCGAAGTTGTGAAATTTTCGGCATTCAAAATTTATTTGTAATTGAACAAAGTTTTGGTAAACGAGTGGATGTTGAAATAGCAATGGGAGCTCAAAAATGGGTAGACATTCATCGGTATCAAAAAATGCAAGATGCGGTAGATCTCTTTAAAAAGAAAGGCATTCAAATTATTGCTACCACACCGCATGAGGATGCGATTTCTTTGGAATATTTTGAATTAACACATCCTTCCGCAGTGTTGTTTGGAACTGAAAAATATGGTTTATCAGACGAAATCATGCAACAAGCCGATGTAAAAATTAAAATTCCGATGAGTGGTTTTACAGAAAGTTTTAATATCTCCGTAGCAGCTTCTTTAATAATGTATTCCTTATCCAATCAATTGCGAAGTTCCAATTTACCTTGGCAATTATCTGAAGAACAAATTTTAATGAAGTCTATTGATTGGACCCAAAAATCTATTAGAAGTTTGGCAGATGTAAAAAAAAGGTATGAAGAGGAGTTTGGTGCTATTCCTCCTTTACCTCATTCATTTTTTTGATAGAAATCCAGATTCCTATGGTTAATGCCAAAGAAATAAATCCTAGTGAAGCCCATTCTGGCAATTTGTAATGATGAACAAATAACATTTTGATTCCTACAAAAGTCAAAATGGCTATCAAGCTATATTCTAAGTACTGGAATTTTTTCAACATGTTAGATAAAAAGAAGTACATGGAACGAAGCCCTAGAATGGCAAAAATATTAGAAGTAAATACCAAGAAAGGATCGGCAGTAATAGCCAAAATAGCAGGAACACTATCAATGGCAAACAAAACATCCATGATTTCAATCACAATCAATGCTACAAATAGAGGAGTGGCTACCAACAAATGTTTTTTTCGAACCCAAAAACGTTCTTTGTCTATTTGAGAAGTAATCGGAATTACTTTTCGAATGTTGCGATAAATCCATGATTTTTTTGGATTAAATTCTTCTTCCTCTTCTTGTTTTTTGAGCATTTTGAAAGCGGTAAACAACAAAAAAGCTCCAAAAATATAGGTCATAAAGCTAAACTTATTAATTAGCAATACACCAAAAAATATCATAATTGCTCTAAAAATAATCGCTCCAAAAACTCCCCAAAACAACACACGGTGTTGGTATATCATTGGTATTTTAAACGACTTAAAAATCACAGCAATCACAAAAATGTTGTCGATGCTTAATGATTTTTCTATCAAATAACCAGTGATGTATTTTAAAGAAGCATCGTTGGGAGTAATGTTGGTAGGATTTGCAACATAACCATTGGCATATACCCAATGAACAACAAACGAAAACAGCAAAGCAAGGGTAACCCAAATGGCTGTCCAAATACTGGCTTCTTTTACAGAAATAACATGGGCATTTTTGTTAAAAACTCCAAGGTCTAACGCTAAAAACAGGGTGACTAAGGCTAAAAAACCTATCCAAACTAACATAAACTACGAATTCTTTTTCGCTTTAATCATTTGCTCGAGCATGTCCCACATTTCTTCCGGAATTTGGTCAAGTAAATTGAACTGTCCTGCTCCTTTTAACCATTCTCCACCATCAATAGTGATACACTCCCCATTGATGTAAGCAGAAAAATCAGAAAGTAAATAGGCAGTTAAATTAGCCAATTCTTGGTGGTCTCCAACTCTTTGTAGCGGCACCTTTTTAGCCATGTCAAATTTTTCTGCCAAGTCTCCAGGTAATAATCTGTCCCATGCTCCTTTGGTAGGAAACGGACCTGGTGCAATGGCATTGGTTCGGATGCCGTATTTGGCCCATTCTACAGCCAAACTTCTGGTCATTGCCAATACTCCTGCTTTTGCAGTTGCAGATGGCACCACATATGCAGATCCTGTCCATGCATAAGTAGTAACAATATTTACTACTGTAGCTTTGGTTTGTTTGGTAGCAATCCAATGTTTTCCGAATGCCAAAGTACAGTTTTTGGTTCCTTTTAAAACAATATCAATAATGGTATCAAATGCATTGGCCGAAAGTCTTTCGGTAGGTGCAATAAAATTACCAGCAGCATTGTTGATCAACCCATCTACTTTGCCAAATTTTTCAATGGCAGTTTGTAAAACTGCTTCCACTTGTTCATAATGACGTACATCACAAGTAACCGGAAAACAAATACTTCCTGTTTCTACACTCAGTTCATTTGCTGTTGTGGTTAATCTTTCTAAATTACGAGAAGTAATCACCACGGTTGCTCCTAGTTGTAACAAATATTTGGTCATTGCTTTGCCCAAACCACTTCCGCCACCAGTAACAACTATTACTTGGTTTTGAAAGGTATTGGCTGGTAACATAGGGGTTTGATATAATTTCATAGCTTTAGTATTAAATAATTACCCATTCCCCTGAATTTACCAAGGACTCGGCTTTTTTGAATTTCATCGTTTCGGTTTTACCACTCAACACATGTTTGATGGTAACGGTATCGTTACGATTGATTTTTGGAGTTTCACGAACAATAGTTTCGGTTACAGCTGGTCTTTGTTGTGTTTGTCCAGCTTCATGAGCTTCTTGTCGCATTTGATCGCTGTTCGGAAGCTCATCTTTAGAAGTTTGGTACTTTTCCTTTACAACTTGTTGTGGCTCTCGAATGGTTATATTTTGGTTATTTGGCAAATCTCCTTTAAACAAAAAGGAAATTACTTCTTTATTCACCTTATCTAACATGCCTTTGAACAAGTTATAAGCTTCAAACTTATAAATCAATAACGGATCTTTTTGTTCGTGTACTGCTAACTGCACCGATTGCTTCAATTCATCCATTTTGCGCAAGTGCTTTTTCCAAGCCTCATCTACAATTGCCAAAGTGATGTTTTTTTCAAAATCAGCAACCAATTGTTTTCCTTGTGAGTTGTATGCTTTTTGTAAGTTGGTTACCACATTCAAGGTTTTTTGTCCATCGGTAAACGGAACAGCAATTCGTTCGTATTGGTTGTTTGGGTTTTCAAATACATTTTTGATAATGGGAAATGCCTCTCTTGCATCGCGTTCCATTTTTTCTTGGTATTGCGACATGGCAGCTTGGTAGCATTTGGCAATTACTTCGTTATCAGGTAACTTGTTGAATTCACTTTCTGTAAAAGGTGAAGTCATAGAGAAATAACGAATCAACTCAAATTCAAAGTTTTTAAAGTCTTTGGAGATTTTATTCTGACCAACGATATTCTCGCAAGTATCATAAATCATGTTGGCAATATCTACTTTCAAACGTTCTCCATGCAATGCATGACGTCTTCTTTTGTATACTACCTCTCGTTGTGCATTCATCACATCGTCATACTCTAACAAACGCTTACGAATACCAAAGTTAT
>CAZAHJ010000072.1:0-7387 GCA_964485115.1 uncultured Flavobacterium sp. | reverse complement strand
TGAAAAGTGATTAGTGAAAAGTGATTAGTGAAAAGTGATTAGTGAAAAGTGAAAAGTGAATAGCATTTTAAGAATGATTTATTATACTTTGTAACAATGTTATTGCTAATGATTTTCATAAAATTTGATAATTTTTGAGAGAAAATTAATTTAGAATAAATAAAAATAACTTGTATTTTTGCTTCGTTAATTTTCTACCAATGGGAGCTAAAAATGAGAAAGTGATTTTGTTTTGCGATGGCAAAAAATGTTGCAAGTATAATGACGAAGTGGTAGATTGTTTGCATGATTTGGTAAAAGAAAACGACTTAAAAAAGAAAGTCAAAATTAAAAAAGCCAAATGCCAAGGCATGTGCAAACACGCTCCTGTAGTTTGTATTAAAAAAGACCAGTGTTTGACCAAAGCCACCGAAAAAGAGGTAAAAAAATGGTTTGAAAAGCATATCGCTTAATCTTCTAAATCTTTTTGGTAATAATTCCACAAGTAAAAAACCAATCCTTGGTAGCTTTCTATGCCTTCAGGTTGTTGATGAAATTTTAAAAAAGTATCGTAAAACACTTTGGTAAAATCCGCTATCGGATGATCGTATTTTTCTAAATAAGCTTTGGATGCTTCAAAATGATCCAATACTCCGGTATGTAATTTTTCTAAGTAAGGTTTGGAAGTGTTCTCTTCCAATCTCTCCAATGCTCTTAAACAATAACGTAACGCAACTACATGACCACTGTATCGAAAACTTGCTTTTTCGTGTTGTATACATAACAAATAAGCCATAAAATTGGTTTCAGCTTCTGCGGCAATACCACCTTGATGCACTACTTCGTGTAAGATGGTAAATGGTTGGGTGTATTCTGGAATATTCTTATTGTAATGTGCCTCTAAAGTAAACGGATTTAAATATCCGGTAAACCCCATATAACTCAACCAATCGCTAAACATAGAAACTTTAATGTTTGGCTCGGCATGCATCCATCGTTTATTTTGAATTTTTAAATCAAACTTTCCAAGCGAAATGTCTTTTGCCGTATGAAAAGGTTGTAACTTTTGCTGTACATACGCTTGGTTGGTTTGTTCTACTAAAAAGTTGGTTAGTACGTGTAATTTTTCCGCATCTAAAGTAGTAGTATAACGGAGTTTTTCTTTCCACTGAGTTTGTTGGTATAAAAATCCCCAATGAAAATGAAAAGCATAAACCATCAAAAACAAAAATAAGGGCATCCATTTATGATGGATTACTTTTAACCAATTTCGTTTCCAAATACAGATTCCTAAATAGAGGAGAAGACTTGCCATAACTGCTCCGTAAAAAACATCTCCTACCGAAAATTCAATGGCATTGGTAATGCTTAAAAGTAGTTTTTGAACCTTTGGAAAGCCATGATTTGGATACCACTGTTTGGTAAAATAATCCCATTCTACCAAAAAAAGCAGCAACAGAATACTTGCAAAAAATAGTTTCCATTGCCAAGAAACTCGCTTCCAAAAGTTGGCAATCATGGTTGTTCTTTCATTAAAATATGAAAAGCAAATATTAGATTTTCGTAAATTTTATTACCACCTAAAAATAGGTTAATTTTGTAAAATTTTCAAATAATATGAGTCAAGAAGTAAGAAATTTAGAACCCAAAGCATTGTGGAACCACTTTGCAGATATCAATGCGGTACCAAGAGCTTCCAAAAAAGAAGAAGCCATCATTCAATTTATGATGAACTTTGGGCAAAAGTTAGGATTAGAAACCCAAAGAGATACTGTTGGCAATGTGTTAATTAAAAAGCCGGCAACTCCAGGAATGGAAAACCATAAAACGGTAGTGATGCAATCGCATTTAGACATGGTGCATCAAAAAAATAATGACACTATTTTTGATTTTGCTACCCAAGGTATTGAAATGTGGGTAGATGGTGACTGGGTTAAAGCCAAAGGAACTACTCTAGGAGCAGATAATGGTTTGGGAGTGGCAGCCATCATGGCTGTTTTGGCTAGTAAAGAGATTGCTCACCCGGCTATTGAAGCATTGTTTACCATTGACGAAGAAACCGGAATGACCGGTGCAAAAGGCTTAGAAGCTGGTTGGTTGCAAGGCGAAATATTATTGAATTTAGATACCGAAGAAGATGATGAAATTGACATAGGTTGTGCAGGTGGAATTGATGTTTCCGGTTACAGAACCTATGCAATGGAAGATACCACAGAAGCCTCGGTTGGGTACCAAATTACGGTAAAAGGTTTGCAAGGCGGACACTCCGGAATGGATATCCATAAAGGTTTTGGCAATGCCAACAAAATCATGAATCGTTTGTTGTTTGATGGTTTTGAAAATTTTGGTTTACAAGTTTCCAGCATCCAAGGAGGAGGCTTACGCAATGCCATTCCAAGAGAAAGTGTGGCACAGGTAATTATTGCCAGCATGTATGAAGAAGCCTTTTTGGTGGAAATCAAAGAAATGATAGAAGACATCCAAACGGAATTTGCTGTAACGGAACCTCAACTACAAATGGAAGTCACCAAAATTGCCACCCCAGCCAAAGTAATGGACTTGGGAGTGCAAGAAGGTTTGTTGCGTTCGTTGTATGCTTTACCAAATGGGGTGTACCGCATGAGTGCTACCATGGAGGATTTGGTAGAAACTTCTAATAACTTGGCTAGAGTGTCGGTACAAGATGGCACCATAGAGGTACATTGTTTGACCAGATCATCTGTAGAAACCTCTAAATACGATTTGGCCAATGCCATTCGTTCGGCTTTAGAGTTAATAGGTTGCGAAGTCAATTTTTCCGGAAGCTATCCGGGTTGGACACCAAATGTAGATTCTCCCATACTAAAAACGTTAACCCAAGTGTATGAAGATTTGTTTCAAAGCAAACCAAGAGTAGTGGCTTGTCATGCTGGTTTAGAGTGTGGGATTTTAGGTACCAATTATCCTAAAATGGACATGATTTCATTCGGCCCAACCATTCATGGGGCACATTCTCCGGAAGAAAGAGCTAGTATTTCATCGTCACAAAAATTCTGGAAGTTTTTGCAACAGATTCTACAAGAAATTCCTCAAAAATCATAACCAGATTTTCGTATAAAACAAAATCGAGTAGGGTAGTTCCTTACTCGATTTTTTTTGATTGTATTTCATAATTAGCAATCGGCTAAATTCACTCCAACAGCCAAGCCACCTTCGCTGGTTTCTTTGTATTTAGAGTTCATGTCTTTTGCCGTTTCCCACATGGTTTGTACCACTTTGTCTAAAGGAACTTTGGCATTTTTCGCATCCGATTCCAATGCCAACTCAGCAGCATTGATGGCCTTGATAGCTCCCATAGTGTTTCGTTCGATGCACGGAATTTGCACCAATCCACCAATCGGATCGCAGGTCAACCCCAAATGGTGTTCCATTGCAATTTCGGCTGCCATCATTACTTGTTCTGGGCTTCCACCTAACAGTTCGCACAAAGCACCTGCAGCCATAGCACTGGAGACTCCAATTTCAGCCTGGCAACCACCCATAGCTGCACTTATCGTAGCACCCTTTTTAAAGATGCTCCCAATTTCACCGGCTACCAATAAAAATTGTTGGATGTGTTCTTCATTGGCTTGGTGGTTTTCAATTACCATGTAGTACATCAACACCGCAGGAATAACACCAGCACTTCCGTTGGTTGGTGCGGTTACCACTCTTCCTAATGATGCATTTACTTCATTCACAGCCAAAGCAAAACAACTTACCCATTTTAAAATAGCTCTAAATTTTACTTCCGTTTTTCTAATACCTTCTAGCCATTCTTGTGGGGTGTGGTAAGTAACTTCTCCTTTTAAATTTTGATGCATGTCAAAGGCACGTCTGCGAACATTCAAACCTCCCGGAAGAGTCCCTTCCGTGTGGCAGCCAATGTACATGCACTCCAACATGGTGTTCCAAATCTTTAATAAATCTACTTTAATTTGCTCCGGAGTTCGCAAACTCAACTCGTTTTGGTAAACTATTTCAGATACTTTCTTGTTTTCTTGGTTACAATAAGCCAATAATTCGTCTGCTTTATTAGCCGGAAATGGAAAACTTTTCGGAGCTTGGTCAGAGATTGTTTCGTTTTCTTGCACCACAAACCCACCTCCAATAGAGTAAAAAGTTTCTCGATACACCTCATTTTTACCAAAAAATTCGAAAACCATACCATTGGCATGGAATGGCAAAAATGCCCGGTCAAACAAGATGTTTTCTTCTATATAAAATGGAATATTTACCAAACCGCCTAGTTGTAATTGTTGGCTTGAGCGAATGTTTGCAATCACTTTCGGAATTTCTTCTACCGGAATGGTTACCGGATCAAATCCGCTTAAACCTAACAAAACAGCCAAATCGGTAGCATGTCCTTTTCCGGTTAAACACAAGGAACCATACAAATGCACGTTCACTTTTTTAATAGCTTGCAAAGTGGTTTTTTGTTGCACTAGTTGAAGCATTTTTTCTGCTGCTCTCCAAGGGCCTAAAGTATGGGAACTGGATGGTCCGACCCCTATTTTTAACATATCAAATACTGAAATACACTCCATACCTAAATTTGATTTTACAAAACGAAAACGTTTTCTAATGCAAATATAAGTCAACTGACTACAATTGTAGATGATTGGTTATACAAGGAGCTTTAAAATGCTTTTTTTGTTTGATTTAGAAGACATTAATTTTTCTGTAATGGTTAAAGATTTGTTAATGCATTTATTTTGTTTAATATTTCATTAAATTTGTTAAACAAAAAAATGTGATGAAAATAAGTGTGTTGTTTTACAGTTTGCTTACTTGGTTAGGTTGCGATGATAACAAAATCGCTTCTAATGAAATAGTTTTAAAAGAACCTATCTCCATGCCTATGAATGATACTACAGAAGTTGCTGTTTTTGCCGGAGGTTGTTTTTGGTGTACCGAGGCTGTTTATCTGGAAATTAAAGGAATACAAAAAGTGGTTTCGGGTTATATTGGTGGAAAAGTTGAAAACCCAACCTATGAACAAATTTGTACCGGTACAACCGGACATGCAGAAGCAGTACAAATAACCTACAACCCAAAGGAAGTGACTTATGAAGAATTGCTTGAGATATTTTTTGCCACCCACGATCCTACCACTTTAAACAGACAGGGTAACGACATTGGCACCCAATACCGTAGTGAAATTTTTTACTACAACGAGGCACAAAAAATAGCAGCACAATCGTACATAAAGCAGTTAAATTTGGGCAATGTTTTTCGTCAGCCAATTGTAACCAAAGTAAGTCCGGCAAGTATTTTTTATGTGGCAGAAGATTACCACCAAAATTACTATGCTTACAACAAAACCCAATCGTACTGTCATTACGTAATTACTCCTAAAGTAGAAAAAGTTAGAAAAAAGTTCACCAACAAACTCAAATAAAAATAATTATCGAATCAAAAATGATATGAAAAACGTGGCTAATTTAGAATGGATAGAATTGGTTGGTGATCAACATCACGCTACCTCTGTAGATACCCCTTTACGCAAAGATGCCTTTGCCAAATCAGACGAAGAGAAAATGCAAAACATTGCTTTTCATTTTGAAAAAATCATGGATGAATTAGGTTTAGACCTTACAGACGATAGTTTGATGGGCACACCCCATCGAGTAGCAAAAATGTATGTGCAAGAAATTTTTTCGGGATTGAATCCGAAAAACAAACCAAAAATGTCGGTTTTTGAAAACCATTACGAGTACGATAAGATGTTGGTAGAAGCCAATATTCATTTCAATTCTACTTGCGAGCATCACTTTTTACCAATTATTGGTAAAGCTCATATCGGATATATTTCTTCCGGTCAGGTGATTGGCTTGTCAAAATTAAACAGAATTGTTGATTATTATGCACGCAGACCCCAAGTGCAAGAGCGATTGGTTATGCAAATTTTTAAAGAATTACAAGAGGTTTTGCAAACCAAAAGTGTGATTGTGGTGTTAGAAGCAGAGCATTTATGTGTTTCGAGTAGAGGCATCAAAGACCAATCTAGTTACACCACTACCTTGCAATATGGTGGTCAGTTTGACGACAAAGATTTTAGAAACGATTTTTTCCAATTAATAGCTTCTGGAGAAAAGTTAAAAAAATAGTAGTTTTTCCTATATTTGGGAATGACTACAACCAATTTAAATAAAAGGAAATTACTAGTGCAAAGCATCCTATTCGATACGATTGGGATGCTTTCGTATTTTATTCCTTTTTTAGGATGGCTTACCGATGTGGTTTGGGCTCCTATTGCTGCTTCTTTGCTGTACAAAATGTATCCTGAAAGTATAGGAAAAATAGGTTCAGTAGTTGTTTTTATAGAAGAAATTTTACCGGGATTGGATGTGATTCCCACCTTTACCATTACTTGGTTTTATGCCTTTTACATTGCAAATGATAAAGAGAAAGTAAAACAGAATTAGATTATTGATTAGCCAATAACATGAAACTATCAAGACATACATTTTTTTTAGCTTTATTGTTCTCTGGAGTTTTTTATGCCCAAAACCAAGCAACGCTTCAATTGAAATATTTTGACGAAAATTACCAACCGATATCCAAACAGTTATTTGATATCCAAAAAAGTCAGCATAAATTTTTGGATGTTACCGGAGATTCTATCCACCACCGAATGCTTAGTGTGAGAGAAGTGCATGGTGTTTTAGAGAACAGAAGTTATTTAGATTCGTTGCTTACGGTTGCTTCTTCTAAAACGATTGATGCTTCCAAGCCATTGGTGATTATTTTTTATCCCGGAAAAGATCCTTGTAATTCAGGTTCAGTGGTATATACTGAAATGAGAAAAATAAAAAAAGATTGGTTTGATCAAATGGAAAGGGGAGTGCAAAGTATAAAAAAATCAAACATTCTTTATATTTATAAAGACGTTAAAGGATTAATGAAGAGAAATGACGGATTTAAAGAATGGTTCCAAGATCCTGAAAAAATCATAGAAACGCTCTTTTTTAAAAAGCACTACCCTTGTAGCAGCTTTGTGGTGATTTCGGAAAAAGGAGATTTCATCAGCTATTTTGGCGAATTCCCTAAAGAATATATATGGAAAGCAATGAAGATTTTAAGTGAATAATGTTTAAAAAGCACTTTTTCTTATATAAAATTTTTCAAGCAGTTTGAATCACCTATTTAAAAAGTATTTTAACGGGTGTCCCACTTAAATCAGTTTGTTGTGAAACACTTTATGATTTCGAAACAGAAGAACAAAGTTATACAGAGAAAATTCAATTTTTTTTACATAATATCCTCATGACCAAATTATTGTTTAGATTTTGTTTATCGAACTCACGTAGAATTAGATTATTTATTAGCTTTCAACATTCAAAACAATATTCACAACAACAACTAGAAAAACAAAAGCCAAGTTCCT
>CAZAHJ010000071.1:0-7691 GCA_964485115.1 uncultured Flavobacterium sp. | reverse complement strand
CTATTCGAAAGAACAAATTGTTAACGCTATTAGATATGTAATCGAAAATTAAATTTTTAATGGGGTTTTAAATGAATTTTAAAGAAGATTTTTACTTTTTAAAAGAAATGTACTTTTCTAATTATTCTGAAAATGAAATAAGCTCTATTTATATTTTTTTTAAACTTTCACCATTTTATCATGTCCCATTTATTGGCACTTGTTTAAATAGCAAGCTTAAAAAATATTTTTTGGTGGTACACCTTATTATTGATGCAAAACTATTATACCCTATAGCACTTGATAAGAGAAATTTAATAACGTCAAGAATTTCCGGAGCTAATTTTTATTTAAAACTATTTAAAACTATTTAAAAATTTTTAGTTTTTATTTTATCTTAGGTTTAATAAATTTCAAGGCTATGTTAAATACAAAAGAGCTTTATGCTTACTTATGTAGTATTTGAACAATATACATCAATACTGACAAATAATTTTAGTTTTGATGTTCAAAACAGGAAATATCTTACCAGAGTAGTTTGTTTTAAAGTATGGTATCTTTATTAAAGTAAGTTACACCCCTTTGATTACATAAGTTACAATTCCCCAAACAATTAGCTCGTTTTCTTCCGTGATTTTGATGGGTAAAAAATTCTTGTTTTCGGGTATCAAATACAACCCATCTTTTTGAAATAAAATGCGTTTTACGGTAAAAGCACCATCCAAATAGCATACGGCTATTTTATTGTTGGCAGGTTCTAAACTTCGGTCAATCACCAAAATGTCGCCATCTTGAATGCCTGCATCTACCATAGAGTTTCCTTTTACTTTGGCATAAAAAGTTGCTTCTTTGTGTTTTACTAAAGTTTGGTCGAGGCTAATTTGCAATTCCGAAAAATCGTCTGCCGGAGATGGAAATCCTGCGGCTATTCCTCCCGCCACGAAAGGACGTTCTACCGATTGTGTCCAATCTGGAGTAAAAAAGGTTAGAGTATTTTCAATTGGTAATTTTTTTACTCGCATAGTACTTCTATAATGTTGTTAATGTTGGTGGTGTACTTTGGAGAGAGGCTTTCCTGACGCATTTTCCAGGTACGATGCATATCCTGTCCGGCTAATTTTAAATAGTGCTTTCCCCACTTTTGGTTGATTTTATCCATGGTTTGCATCAACGATTGGTGTTTTGGATTTTCGTGCAAAAATAAATCGAGTTGTTGGTGGTTTTGCGGAATCAAATCGGTGACAATAATTCCTGCTTTTTTGTATTCAAAACCTTCTACAAACAAATCTTTCAAGCCTTGCAATGCATGTTGAGTTAAGGTAATGGCAGAGTTAGAAGCGTATGGCAAAGTAACTGCTTTGGAGTAATAGTATCTGCCAGAGGCTTGCTTGAATTTGTTGGTTTTTAACAACACAATTACAGTATGGCATTTGCTTTTTTGCTTGCGTAGTTTTTCAGCACAAATCACCGAAAAAGTGGTAATTCGTTCTCGTAATTCTTCTAAAGTATACATGGAGCGGTCAAAACTTCGGGTAGTGGCAATATTTTTTTTAGTGGCTGGCAACTCCAAGTCTAAAGTTGGTTTGCCTTGCAATTCGTGCTTTAATCGAAGTCCAACTACGCTCATGTTTTTTTGCACCCAAGCATCTGGCAATTGCGTAAAGTCGTAGGCAGTATATACTTGCAACGCTTGTAGTCGTTTGGTATGCTGGCCTCCAATGCCCCAAACGTCTTCTATTTTGGTCCATTTGAGTGCTTTGATGCGTTTTTCTTCGCTATCAATGGCATAGCTGCCTTGCGTTTGGGTGCCGAATTTTTTCGCAATTTTATTGGCTATTTTAGCCAATGCTTTGGTAGGTGCAAAGCCTATACTAATCGGAATGCCGGTCCACTTTTGTACTCGTTTTCGCATTTCTATGCCGTAATTGCTTAAGTCGTAGTGTTGGTATCCGGCAAACTTTAAAAAAGCTTCGTCAATGCTGTACACTTCCACTTCCGGGGTAAACTGTTGCAAAATACCCATCACTCGGTTGCTCATATCGCCATACAAAGCATAGTTGGAAGAAAATACGTGTATTTGGTGTTTTTCAAAAGCGTCTCGGTACATAAATGCTACTGCTCCCATCGGAATGCCACAGGCTTTGGCTTCGTTGCTTCGGGCAATCACACAGCCATCGTTGTTAGACAATACCACTACGGGCTTCCCGACCAAATCCGGACGAAAAACCCTTTCGCAAGAAGCATAAAAGTTATTACAATCTACTAATGCAAACATGGGTTAAAGATAATTTTTTTTATTGGTTTAAAGCCTAAGGTTTAAAGTTTAACGCTTTTAAAAATTTAAAACTAAACCATCATTAAATTTTCAAATCACTATATTTGTGCATCTACAAAACCCACCATGCAAACAACCCCACGCATACTTTTATTGTACACCGGAGGCACCATTGGGATGCAAAAAGACTTTAAAACAGGGGCTCTTAAGGCATTCGATTTTAATAAATTATTAAAGCAAATCCCGGAGTTAAAATTATTAGACTGCGAAATCCAGTCGTTGTCAATGGAGCAGCCTATCGACTCTTCAGATATGCAACCTGACTATTGGGTACAAATTGCTAAATTAATTGAAAAGGTTTATAACGATTTTCAAGGTTTTGTGGTGTTACATGGATCTGATACCATGTCGTATACCGCAAGTGCGTTGAGTTTTTTGCTAGAGAACTTGACCAAACCAGTGATTTTAACCGGGTCGCAATTGCCAATAGGAGACCTACGCACCGATGCCAAAGAAAATTTGATTACGGCCATTCAATTGGCTTCATTGCAACAAAACGGGATGCCTGTGATACAAGAGGTAGGCTTGTATTTTGAGTATAAGTTGTATCGTGGCAATCGCACCACTAAAATCAGTGCAGAACAATTCAATGCATTTACCTCTCCTAATTATCCGCCTTTGGCAGAAAGCGGAGTACATTTGAATGTACAAATGGATGCTTTATGGAAGCCAAAAATAAAAAAGAAGTTGTTAGTGCACGAAAAATTAGACACCAACGTTATATTGATTAAGTTGTTTCCTGGTTTATCGGCAGAAACCTTGCAATATATGCTGCAACAACCCAAAATTAAGGCAGTTTTATTAGAAACATACGGAGCTGGAAATGCCCCAAGTAACAAAATGTTTTTACAAGTGTTAGAAGATGCTGCCAAAAGAGGAATTCATATAATTAACGTTACCCAGTGTAGTGGTGGAAGAGTGCAAATGGGAGTATATGAAACAAGTGTAGGATTACAAAAAATAGGTGTGATTTCGGGAAAAGATATTACTACTGAAGCAGCAATTTGTAAAATTATGTATTTGTTGGGAGAGGAGATTTCGCATAACTTATTCAAAACCATGTTTGAAACATCTTTACGAGGAGAATTAGTATAAAAATAATACATTATATTTTTTCAAGTTATTTTTTTTTTGTTATTTGGCACTCGCAAATTCTATAGGTTAAAAACCGATGGAGAGGTGTCCGAGCGGTCGAAGGAGCACGCCTGGAAAGTGTGTATACTCCAAAAGGGTATCAAGGGTTCGAATCCCTTTCTCTCCGCCACGTTTTTGTTTGTAGAACTGTATCATTAAAAATAATTTATAACTTAACATCATTAACTAATTAATTAAGAAAAGAACAATGAAAAAACTATTTTCTATTTTGGCCATGATGAGTTTGATGACCTTTGGTACCATTCAAGCTCAAGAAACTGAAGCTGCTGAAGTTCAGGCAGATTCTACCCAAGCTGTAGAAGCTACGTCAGAAGAAGCTGCACCAGCAGAAGAAGCTGCGGTAGTGGAAGAATCTGATGAAACAGCTGCAGAAGGCAGAGGATTTACACAAGAATTAAAACAAAGATTTATTGAAGGTGGTCCTGGTTTTATGGGGATCGTATTGCTTTGTTTAATTTTAGGTTTGGCAATTTCTATTGAAAGAATTTTGTATTTAAATCTATCTACTACCAATTCTAAAAAATTGATTGAGGATGTAGAAGCTGCTTTAAAATCAGGTGGTGTAAATGCTGCTAAAGAAGTATGTAGAAATACTGCAGGTCCTGTAGCATCTATCTTCTACCAAGGTTTAGACAGATCTGGTCACGGGGTAGAATCCGCTGAAAAAGCAGTAATGGCTTACGGTGGTGTACAAATGGGTCAATTAGAGAAAAACGTATCTTGGATTTCATTGTTTATCGCTTTGGCTCCGATGTTAGGTTTTATGGGTACGGTAATCGGGATGATTCAGGCGTTTGACCGTATCGAAGCTGCAGGTACTATGGATGCTTCGTTAGTAGCTGGAGGTATTAAAGTAGCATTATTAACCACCGTATTTGGTTTGATTGTTGCAATGGTATTACAGGTATTTTACAACTACATTATTGCAAAAATAGATGCAATTGTAAATGATATGGAAGATGCGTCTATCAGCTTAATCGATATTTTATCAGATTTAGAAAAGAAATAATTTTAACCCTTTAACACCATAAAAATGAACTTAAAAAAGTTTACTAGAATTGGAGTTCTTTTATTGAGTGCTTTATCTGTGGTTTTTTTAGCAACTATCATGGGTTCAGATGCACCTGATGGTGGAATGATATTACCTTTTATTTTGGTATCATACATCGCAGTTTTTGTTGCAACTGGATTAGTATTGTATTATTCAATAAAGAATTTAATGGCAAGTAAAAACATTAAAAAGACATTAATGCCATTTGCATTATTTATTCTTTTGTTTGTTTTTTCTTATGTTATAGCTAACAGTGATCCGTTTATTAAGAACGAAGTTGAAATTTTATCTTCTTCCGGGTCTAAATTAGTAAGTGCAGGTTTAAACATGGTATATATCCTTGCTTTAGCTGCATTTGGATTGTTAATTTACTCAAGTTTCGCAAGATTTAAAAAATAAATTATGGCAAAAAGAGGCGCACCACCTGAAGTAAATGCAGGTTCGATGGCTGACATCGCTTTCTTGTTGCTCATCTTTTTCTTGGTAACCACTACCATCGAAACAGATAGAGGTATCAACAGAAAGTTGCCACCAATTGAAGAAATTCAAGATCCACCACCAATTAAAGAGAAAAACATCTTTATGGTAATGGTAAATAGAAATAATCAATTGTTGGTAGAAGACCAATTGATGGATTTAAAAGACTTAAGAGCTGCTGCTGTTAAGTTCTTAGATAACAATGGTGATGGTTCATGTGCTCATTGTAAAGGAGAAAAAAATCCTGAATCTTCAGATAACCCTGAAAAAGCAGTAATCTCCTTGCAAAACGACTCTGAAACTAGCTATAAAACTTATATTGCTGTGCAAAACGAATTGGTTGCTGCATACTATGAGTTAAGAGATAAAGTTTGTTTACAAAAGTATAACAAAACTTATCGTGAGTTAGAAGCAAAGTACGATGATCCTAGAACCAAAGAAGCTGAAAGATTGCGTTTGGAGCCATTGGTAAAAGAAATTCAGGCCATGTATCCACAAAAGCTTTCCGAAGCTGAACCAAAAAGAAATTAACCTGTTAAATTAAAAACCTATGTCGATTTTTAAAAAGAAGAAAAAAGGCGATTTGCCTGCTATTTCAACCGCTTCTCTACCTGACATTGTGTTTATGTTGTTATTCTTTTTTATGGTGGCTACCGTAATGAGAGATACTGAACTTTTGGTTCAAAATTCTCTTCCAAAAGCGGATCAAGTAACCAAATTAGATAAAAAAGATCGTGTGATGTTTATTTACATTGGTAAACCACACGAAAGATACCAACAAAGATATGGTACAGGGGATATGATTCAGTTGAATGATAAGCCAGCTTCTTCCCAAGATATACAAGAATTTGTTAGAAAGGAAAGAGCTGCCAGAAACCCAGAATTAGAAAAAGTATTAACTGCTGCCTTAAAAGTAGATAGAGATTCTAAAATGGGATTGGTTGGGGAAGTTAAACAAGAACTTCGCAAAATTCAACAATACAAAGTAAACTACACAACAGTGGTTGGTAGTGCCTTAGATCAATAGTTTTTTTAATGATATTAATACCGAAAGGCATCCGTTTATTGGATGCCTTTTTTTATTTTTACCAAAAAAAAATGCGTTGGGTTTTAGCTAATATCTTTTTAATACTTGGTTTTTTTGGCTTAGCCCAAGATAGCCTCTATAAATTCCCTATAGATTATAAATTTCGCGAAGATCAATTTTATGCAACTATTGCTCATCAAGTATTTGTTAACCGTCCAAGCGACATAGCCCAAAATTCTTTTTCTCCAGAGATAAGGATAGGTTTTTTAAGAGATATGCCAATTAATCAAAGCAGACAATTAGCAATTGCACCGGGGTTAGGTTTGTCTTATAAAAACATTAATACAAGTGCCTCTTTTAGTAAATTTAATACCAAGGATAACTTCGGAAATGTAGTATACAATAAACAGTCGATTAATCAGTTTTTAGTAGAATTTCCGTTAGAACTTCGTTTTAGAGCTTCTACACCAACTACTCACGAGTTTTTTAGATCGCATCTTGGAGTAAAAGCTGCTTATTTGTTTTGGCACCAATCTTCATTTAGTGGTTTTGATTCATTCACTATAAATAATCGAAACGACTTTAATTCCTTACTTTGGGATGTTTATATAGCTGTAGGCTTTAATACGCTCAATGCCTATTTTTCCTATGGATTAAACCCTATGTTAAAAAACCAAGAGAATTTTGAAGGGACTTCCATTAACTTTAAAAGATTAAGTTTTGGATTGATGTTTTACATCTTGTAAGCTATACCCAATACACCGCCAATAGCAAATTAGGAATACTACCAGCGATATATCCTGCCACCAATTCCGAATTGCTATGTGCTTGCAAATATAACCTGGAACTACCAACCAATCCACTCAAAATCAAAGTAAATAATGGGAAAAGCCATTGGGTTAATTCAAAATGAAATTGCAATAAAAAAACAAAAGTGGTAAATAGCTGAATGCCTATGGCATGTAAGCTTATTTTAAATTTAAACCAACATGCTATCAATGCCATTAATAAGGAGCAAAAACTCGCAGTAAAAAGCATGCAAAGTTCTAGGTATATGCCTGATTGCAATAATTTGTAAGTCAACAACCAAAACAAAAACAATCCCAAAAGCAATGGAATTCTTCTTTGGTTTAGATTTGGAAGCATCAAAGAGTCTGCTTTTTTTAAGTAAAGCAATAAAAAAAATATAGTAATCGGAATCACTAAAGTTAGGTTACCAACCAATAGTAAAGTGTAACCTATTTGGGTGTTGCTGTAATATTCTTTGGTGATCCAAAAATAGTATGCAGTAGCATATAATCCCATAAAAATTGGGTGAAAAAGATAGGAAGGGGCTTTTAAAACAAAGTCTTTCAAGGTTACTATGGAGTTGGAATCAATCTTTTACGAGGGCTTTTTGGTTTTACAGTATCTAATTCTAATTTTGGGCTTTTATTTTTTGTGTCTAACAAAAGGGTATCGTTTTCTGCTTTTTGTTGTTCCAACTTTTTTCTTACTCGATCAACCAGATGCTTGTAGTTTTTTACATCAGATGCATAATATTTGTTATTTTGTATCCATTGTAAACTATCTATTTGGTATTTGTCAAATATGTAAGCATAAGGGTTAATTCCGTTGTCTTCCAACATATTCGGTTGGCTGTTCTTGATGGCTTCTAACAACACCAA
>CAZAHJ010000070.1:0-8153 GCA_964485115.1 uncultured Flavobacterium sp. | reverse complement strand
AACAGTAATATGTTTAGCATTTTTAAAAATTTATAATTATGAACAAAAACAGTCAAATAGCGAAAGATTTAAGGAAAGCGATTGAGCTTGTTCCAATAACAATTAAATCTAAAGAAAAAAAATTGCAAACCGGTAAAACCGGATTAGCTAAAGAAGTCTCTCACCGACAATCTACTTTTCAACCGGTAAAAAGTAGATTTAAACAAACCAAACCGGGATATCAATCAATTAAAGTTAAATCAAAAAATGGCAACTAAAAAAACTCCAGCTAGAACAACACCAGTAAAACAATCATGTGTTTATCAAGGACTTCTTTCTAAATCAAATGAAACTAAATCTCAAGAATTGATTACTGAAAAAGTAAAAGAAGCTAATATTCAGATCCAACATGATATTTTACAAGCTGAAAAAGCTGTAAATTCAGCGCAAAATGCGTACAACAGAGCAAAATCTTCTTTAAATTTCGATTCAACTGCTATTCTATCGGCTAAATATGCTTTAGAGAATGCTGAAGTAGATCTTCAAAATTTATTGGAATTGCAAGAAGAATTGTTCTAATTGTTCTTTTTTTATTGTTAAAAAATACCCATAGAACTTTGCCAAGTTTATCTATGGGTATTTTTTTTAGTGGACCCAATCACTTTAACCTATGTGGGCGTAAAGCGTTTCAACGACAGGATTACGCAATTAAAAAATCGCTTAAAAATTAAATTAAAATGAATTCAATTATCGTAAAAACAGCTGAATCAGCAGTAAAACAAGACAAAAACGGACGTAACTACAAAACGGTTACATTTACAGAAAGAGTAATGATGCAAACAGCATTTGGTTTACTTGAGAAACCGTTAAGTCAGTGTCGCTCAACATCGTTAAATCAATACGAAAGGAATTATTTGGATCAAGTAGATCCGGGTTATTCTGCTCCTATCTTCAATCCTAAAAATCCAAATGCGGGTGGATATTTTGAAGGTAAAATCGAAACCCGTAACGTAAGAGAGTATGATATCGAAGGACGTGACGGTGGTATTCGTACTGTTAACACTTACACAACTGTAGTATTTGGTGATACTACTTCACCGGCTTGGGATTCAACTGTTAATTCAGCATTTAAATCTAAAGGTCATGAAGTTGTAGAACCTGTTAACACTACTGTTACAATTAACGAAGCTGCTGAAGCAGCAACTTTCTAAAAAAAAATCAATCCGAAAAGAGAGTAGAAATACTCTCTTTTCTTTAAAAAAAAATTAAATTATGACAGCAGCAGAAATACCGGTTAAGGAAAATGAAAATGATTTTCTTTGGAAATTAAAAAATGGATCTTTAAAGCCAATTTCTCAAATGACAGATGATGAAATTATAAAATTTCGTAAAATCTGTTTACAAAAAAATAAAATGCACTATCACTTATTTGAAAAGTTTAGTGATTTTGTAGAAATTTTTGATAAAGCGTTAAATGAAAGAATTGAGACTAAAAAAGAATCTTTAGATAAACTTGTAAAAGCCGAAAAAGAATAAATAGTCGAAAGACCTCAAGTTAGTTAACAATTAAGGGTTAATTGATTTTGACGCAAAGATAGAATAGCGAACGAAACTGGTTCTATTATTTTTTAATACGGGGTAGACAGGAATTGACAACAATGTTCAGCCTAATAACAATCACGACAAGGAAGATGCTATACTTGTAAATATGTATCAAAAACAAACGCAAACAATAACAATATATCAGACGAGTCTAGGACTTTTGCTGATAATGTAGAAGCGATCGTAATTGATTTTGCTTCTTTAGTTGCAAAAAAAGAAGAAGTAGCTTTAGCTGCTTAGTCTAAAAGGGTTCTCTTGTTTTGAGTTAAAAAATAAGATGGTGGAAGCTTAACTTCGGTTATGCCCTTACTAATCAAATAGTGGTGGTTACGATGCACCTTAACTTCGACTTACTGAAGCTATTAGATTTAATCGTGTAAATAAAAAGTTGTTATTTAGCAGTTGTTTGGACGGGGGTTCAATTCCCCCCTACTCCACTAAATTTAATTTGAAAACTATGCCAAATTCAGAAACTTGTGAAAGATGTAAAGGTAAAGGCTACTATGAAGCATTAGTTAGTCAATACGATGATAAAAAAGAAACCGTTAAATGCGAAAAGTGTAATGGTAAAGGAACTGTTTATCAAATGACAGAAAGTGAAGAAAGAGATTATTGGGAGGACTATTGGTAGCCTTGCACATAACGGTTGGGTATATGTGTTGTACGCCCAACCGCAAACTTTAAATTTAAGTACAACACTTCATTGGCGTATAACATATATACCTTGTTATGTGCCGTTAATTTTAAAAACTATGAGTTACGAAACAGAAAACAAAAGTATTGAAGCACCAGTTGTAACTGTTGATGATTTTTACAACAAAGAAAAAACATTGATAGTTCATAACTACATTAACATGAAAGGTAAGATGGTGCTTAATAAAGAAGAGGCTTCATTATTGTTGATTGAATTATACAAGTTCATCAATTCCTAATGGCACATAACGTTTTGCAGCTAACAGAAGTGGCTGCTTTGAGAACTTCTGAATTGAAAACAAATGCTTGTAGCAGCCATTTTTGTTAGGTGCTGTTATAAGCTGTAAAAAATTACGGAAATGGAATACGAAAATTTAATTGGAAAAACAATTGTTGCGGTAAAACAAAAGAAGTTAATCGGACACGATGATGATGGGTTTTTAGAAATGCAATTTAGTGATGGCACAAAAGCAACAATTGTAGCTTGTTATGGTGGCTATACTGGAAATAGTGAAGACGAATATCCAACTGGAATATTTGTTACGGAACGGTACGATGGTAAACTCGAAGACGTAATGCAGTAATTTTTTATTGCTTATAACTGCTATATGTGCTACACCTACCTCAAAACCTTGTAAACATTGAATAAAAATTATGAATATTCCTAAGTACACTAAATAGCATAGGAAAATTTAATATTCAAAAATTATGCAAATTAAAATGGAATTAAAATTAGAAACGATTCAAAAAGCAAGGGAGATATTCCTCCGTGAATACCCCTCCCCCCGCATCAAGAGGACTATTGATGAGAACGAGGGGTTAACACCAATAGAGAGGCAGATATTGGTTAAGTCAGACAGTATGCCTATCAAGTATTTAAACCAAAAAAATTAATGAAAAAAACAATCATTGAGATTATCGACATCATTTTTATACTCCTCTTATTGGGGGGGTGGATGTACTTAACATCTAATTAAAAAAAACATGACAGCATTATCAAAACAACACATTGAAAAAGCTAAGACTGCTAAGATGCAATTAAGCAATCAAATAGCGTTCCTTCGTAAAGACATTGCTCGCCTCCTATCATATAAGGGGTGTGCATCCATGAACAGAGATTACCTTGCTGCTGCTATAAAGGATAAGCGTAAAGAAATATTTGAAACAAAGGATAAACTACACAGATACTACGGATATGAGAGTAATTAGACGAATTAAAGGATTATCAATAGAACAACCCCTCCCCTTCCTAAAGAAGTATCTTATAAGAAACCTTGATACAGGGCAAGTAACCCCCCTCTTTGGGAGGGATGTGTGTCACCTTGTAAGATATTTAAAGGCAAAAGAACTACGTAAGGCTGCGGATTTATTTTTTACTTACGTGAGTATTGATGAAGACTCGGAGGCTATTAAAAAATTATTCAAGCACGTACACACAACAAAATGGTATTATAAAAAGAGTTATGGAAAAAGAGGAAAGAAAGCCAAAACAAATGTCGGATTACCTAAAAGGTAATCATATTACCCCCCCCTTCGTTATGCTGTGGGGGTATAGAGGTTCTGTAATGTATCAAGTATCAGGAGTAAAGCAAGCTAAAGAACTATATAAAGAAAACATAGTGTCTTATGAGCGTTGGAAATTCCTACCTACTAAGGAGGGGGCGGAGAATTGGTGGTCAAATTTTGCAGACTCAGAGCGTAAGTTTGAGTTTTTGCAAGCCGCTAAAAAACTTAGCGTAAATAAATTACAATTAGACGTAGGTATTACAATGCCAAATAATTAAATTTGCCACATGTAAATAAAAGACAAAATTATTGAACTTATATCCTCTGCCGAAGATGGTAAGTGTAGTTCACTATCAACATATATTCAACTCAAAGAATTGGAATATATTATTTCAGAAGGTATTAATCAACTTAAATCCCCCGCCATAGATGAGGCAAGCCGATACGGAAGGGGGGAACATGAATTACTCGGTCACAAGTTTTCAATTAAAAGGGGTAAGGGTAAATACGATTTTTCTAATGTTACCATTTGGAACTCCATCCAAAATGACCTAAAAAAGATTGAAGAATTATCTAAAACCGCCTATAAACAACAACAACCCATAATCCTCCAAGAAACTGGCGAATATATTGAGCCTTGCGATTTTAAGGGAGGGGGGGAGTCAATTTTTGTTACCATATCAAAATAACGTTTTGCAGCTAAACGAGGTGGCGTATTCCATCACAAAACTTAATTAAAAGCACAAAATTATGAGTACAGAAAAAACTTCATTAGAAAACGAAACCACGCCATCTTGTTTAGGTGCTGTTAGGCGTAGTTCTCATAGGACTATTTGCCAACAACCCTTACCTGAAATAACTTGCTATTACTTGCTATACAGCATGGGTAGTAAAAAGTGGTTTGAGTTTTATAAAGGTGAAGAAAAAATTAAAGATATATTTTCAGCAAGTTATTTTGACGCACTAAAGGAATTTATGGTGTGGTATCAGAATTACGCCTAACGTAACGCAAATAGGCTTAGTTAATTAAATTGTACCGATATGTTATATGATATGATGGATTTAGCGTGTGCAGAGGCACTCGAAGTAGATGTAGAAGTTTACATTGAAAAAATAGAAAAAACAACTTATAAACGAGCTGAACTTATAATTAGTGCGTTGATGAGCGAAGATGAAAAACTGACTTTAAAAGCACGAAGGATTTTCAATTTAATTAATTGAGCTTATTTGCTGTTATGTTTCCGTTTCAATGGAACATAACGTTTTCGGGCTTTGCGTTCGTTGGGGATTTCCAGCACTAAAGCTCATTTGAAAAACAAATTTTAATGATATGACAGAACTTAATTTTAAAAACGAAAGCCCCAATGACGCAAAACCCGTGTTATGCGAGGTGCTTTCTGCCGAAGACTGTTTGGAACTCGGCTTTGAAAGATTGCCACATTTTACCGTTGCTGATAACTTGATTTACCAACTTGGTAGAAACAGACATTTGAGCATTGGTTGTGTAGGCACTCCAAACGAAACGCTTTTTATATGTGAAAGCGACCCAAAGGATTACAGGAAAATAAACGACCTGATTTGCCTACACAACTATGACTATGACGGCTATCTTTCAAAGTTAAAATTGCAAACGCTGATTAGTTCAATAGGGGTGTCCAAGCATCTCGCATAACGGTTTGCAGCTATACGCAGTTGTGTGTCGGCTTTGTGTGGTGGAAAAATTGCGTATAGGTGCTGTTATAGCCAGTACGGTTTAATTAGTACAAAACTTTAATCGAAGAACTAAAAAAGAATTTAAAAAATAAGCGATGGCAAGAATTTTAATAGCCTGTGAAGAAAGTCAGGCAACAACAAAGGCATTTAGAAAATTAGGACACGAGGCGTTTTCGTGTGATTTATTACCTTGTAGCGGTGGACATCCTGAATGGCATTTCCAATGTGATATTTTCGAGGTAATAAATCAAGGGTGGGATTTAATGGTTGCACACCCACCTTGTACATTTTTAACAGGTAGCGGTGTTCAATGGCTATCACATCCAGAAGATAAGGCTTTACCATTTGAGGAACGCAGACCACATCCAAAATACCCAAACAGAAGACAGGATATGTTGGATAGCGTGGAGTTTGTAAAAGCCTTATACAATGCAGATATAAAACACATAGCCATTGAAAACCCAGTAGGATTATTGAGTAGTAGATGGAGAAAGCCTGACCAAATTGTGCAACCTTATATGTTTGGTGATGAAGCAACGAAAACAACTTGCTTATGGCTTAAAAACTTGCCTTTGTTGTTGCCTACGAATATTGTAGGGAAAGGAGAAAGAACTGTTTTTGCATCAGGTAAATCACACCCTAAATGGTATGCAGATGCTTTGAAAAACGCAAAGACAAAAGAGGAACGACAAACATTAAGAAGCAAAACATTTGAAGGAATGGCACAGGCTTTTGCTGAACAGTGGGGAGGGATTTTTTAAATTCTTTTCTCACAAATGCTGATACGAAGTACAAAAGTAGTATTGGCTATAACGGTTCGCAGGTTTATTTAGTGCGGGATTTAACAGATAAATTAACTTAAAAGCAGAAAATATGAAATTACTAAAATCGTTTTTTGGGAGCAGGAAACCCGCATTGAATAAACCTGTTGTTATCGGTCAGTTTGCCGTTAGCGAAATTCTTTCAGAAGTACAGATAGGCAGGGCATTTTTGTACTATTGGAAACACAAAGATTATGTTGATGATATGGTGAAATTAACACAAAATCAGTTTGAACCATCACAAATGGAGGACAAAAATGACCCTATGTTATGGAAGGCTGAATACTGGAAATGGTTCTTGGCAAATTGCCGATAACGTTTTGCGGCTTGGCGGTCGTTTTAATGCCGCCAAACCGCTGTTATAAGTAGTTGCGGATTATTAACGATAAATTTAATTAAAATGGAAATAGAAAAACAAATTGATGATTTAACCTTTGAAAGATGGAGGTTTACATTTATGCATGGAACAATATTCTTAGATGGATATTTCTTACTGCAAAAAGAAAGCAAAAGGCACAGAAATTTTAGAGTGCTAAAACAATACAATAGGATTATGGGAAGAAGCAATACCATAGTAGAAAGTGAAGTGCCTTTAACTGATGAATTAAAAGCAGAAGCATTAAATCAATTTGTTTCTACGATAAAAGTTCTTAAATGGAGCGAAAGATAGCAATTACTTATAACGGTATGGGTATTTACGCTGACCCGTAATTGAAAAAGACAAAATTTGAACAGCGTACCGTCCGCAGGGGGTAGCGTAAATGCCTTGTTAGCGGTTCGGTGCGGTAAATAAGAGTAGAATGTTTACAGTAAAAGCAAAAACATTAGTTCAGCTTATTAAAGAAGGGGCTAAACAAAAAAGCAAAAAAGTAGTAATAGAATTTTATCCAGCTTATGATAGCAGGGTTCATTCTAATTTGTCAGAAAGATTGAAAAAGGAATTAAAAAAGTCAAAGGTTGAAACATTTGATATAATTGAAGAAGGACAAGCCATAATTGCTTTGACAAAATCTAAAGATGTGAAATCTATTAAATGGAAAGCACCTTCTTTTTTTGATTGAGGTAGCACTGACCGCTAACGTTCCGCAGCCTTGCGCAGTGCGGGTAAATTAAGAATAAACAACATTAAAAAGTAAGATTATGAATACAGAAAAAACAGATTTAGAACAAGGTCAGCCCGCATTGAGCAAGACTGCTGTTATGCCTCGTTTTATCCTTATGGGATTTGAATTTAATGACCTTTGGAAAGTGCCTGATTTATTCAGCCACGAAAACGAACATGGCATATTAATGACTACTGATGAATGGGATAGTGCAGAAACATTTGAAACGATAGAATTAGCCGAATATAAACGGGAATATTTACAAGCAAATTACAGTGATTATACTTGGTATATTGTCCGCAAAAATGAGGCATAACGGTTGCGTGTAAAAATCAGTGCGGTAAATTAGTACAAAAATTAAATTGAAAACTAAAATAAATTTTTAAAATTATGGAAAAAAAATTAAAAAAAGCAATTCTAAATCTTGCATTAGAAAATATAAAAAAAGATGAAAAATTAAAAATTTATCTAAACAAAGACAATAATCTTACAACTGATAAAAGTTTGTTTTTTCATGGTATTTTAACGAAATATCACGTAGATGATTTAGATACATTTATACGTGATGTGTATGAGCATTTTAAAAATTTAAACACCGATGCTGAATAGAACAACAGAAGTAGCATTGTTTTTACACGCTGTTATAAGGCGAAGCGAACAGTTGTGCAGTGCAACGGAACAATTGCTTATAACTGCTATATGTGCTACACCTACCTCAAAACCTTGTAAACATTGA